>JBILPJ010000105.1:0-8185 GCA_044373975.1 Flavobacterium sp.
ATTGATCCTGCGGATAATGAGCAATTCTAAGGAAATTACCTCCCATTTCTTTTATCAAATTCATGTCCCGAAGATGCATTTCATCTCGTAAAGCATTTCCTAATTTATCATAAACTTCATGGCGATTTACACCAATCAATTTCAACAGATTCCCATTTAAATAAAATCCTTTATCTGCTGTAAATTCGAACCATCGTAACCCAAAAATATTTTGTTTTTCCTGTATTATGTTGTTATTTTCATCAACCAAAGTTGTAATTAATGTATATAATTTAGGCGAATCAGGCGACCATAATTCTGGGTTTTTGATTTGGATTGGATTGGCTTCAAAAGTTTTAGATTCACCAGCATTCAAAGTTAATTTATTGGTTACAACTTTTAAAATTTCACCCTTTGGATTGCAATATTTCTGTATAATTAGAAGTGTAGTTTTTTCAGAAAGTGTGTTTTTGATTATTGTTTTGACAACAACCGTAGCTTCTTTTTCAGAAACTTTAGGTGTTTTTATATAAATACCAGAGGACGCAAAATCATCATTTGATATGTGAATTGGACTTACAAAACTTAGCGATATCGGTCTGTTGATTCCTCCAAAAAAAGTATAATCTGCTGTTAATGGCGGAATGTTTTCATTGTAGGAATTATCAACTTTAATGGCAAACAAATTTGGTTTTCCTACTTGTGTGTATTTTGTAATATCAAAAGAAAATGCTGTTGAGCCGCCAATATGATTGCCAACTAATTTTTCATTAACATATAAATCAACTACTTGATTGGCTCCGCCAAAATGAATTATGGTGTTTTTCCCTTTGGCTTCTTCCCCAATAAAAACAACGCGTCGGTACCAACAAGCACCACGGAAAAAACCAGAAGTTTCATCCATAGCATCTTCATTGTTCCAGGTATGAGGTATAGCAACTGTTGTCCAATTTTTATCAGAAAAATCCATTTTATAAGCATTCGCTAGATTTTCTTTAGAGAATTTCCAAGCTTCATTTATGGTATAATTGGCATCTTGAAACCCTTTTTTTTGTTGGGAAAAAAGGAATGTGTTACCAATTATCCCATATATAAATAAGAAGTTTAATAGGATATTGAAATGGTTCTTTTTCAGAATTGAGAAGGCGATATATGATTTCATTCGATGATT
The DNA here is from genome assembly GCA_044373975.1 of Flavobacterium sp. Classification (GTDB taxonomy): domain Bacteria; phylum Bacteroidota; class Bacteroidia; order Flavobacteriales; family Flavobacteriaceae; genus Flavobacterium. Next base: position 1,151 of record JBILPJ010000105.1, read on the forward strand.
ATATTTTCCCAATTATCGGTTCGGAATGGAGAAGCTGGTAAATTGGAACCATTAAAAAGATTCGCTTTATCAGTGTTATTCCAAGCATATCGAACAGAAACTGGTGTTTTAATTGATTGTGAAAATACAATTAATTTATTGTTTTTGATATAAGCTTGTGCTTTAACAAATTTTTTATCTTCACCCGCGATAAAAATATCATTCAAAATAGCTCCTTTTATATTGAGATTTTTATTGTATTTGAAAGAAATTTCAATAGTATCTTTGTTTATTAAATAGTTCGAATATAATGGACCACAGAAATCTATTTTTTTGGAATAGGAATTTGCCAAAGCAATATTCGCCAACCTCATCCCGTAAGGCAATTTATTCGGATAATGTAAGTCGTTCAAATCGCCAATATCCATTGTAGGACACATCGCTGTATTTGGAATTTGTAATGTTTTCAATTGATTTTCTCGAATAATGGCAGCCAAATTACTGTCGCTGTATTTGTAGGCTGAAAGTTGTAAGAAATAGAATGGCAAATCGGGTTTGTTCCAGTTTTTTCTCCAACCTGAAATTAAGGCATTCATTTGTTCGTAATACTCGTTAGCCCATTCTCTATTGGAGGTGCCTTGATACCAAATCACACCTTTTATTGTATATGGAATAAGCGGTGCAACCATTCCGTTATATAAAACCGATGGGCGTCTGTGGGGTCTGTTTGTCATATAAACCGATTGCGGTTCTTCCATTTTAATTCCTTTTGACTTGGAATCTACAAACGAAATACTGTCTTTTTTTCGGTCTAAATCCCAATTGGCCCAACGAACATATAAGTTTTTAAGCACAGGATTGTTCTTGTTATTTTCCTCAATAGTCCAACATTCTGCTCCAGTTCCGCCCCAACTTGCAGTAATAATTCCGATTGGCACTTTCAGTTTTATGTACATTTCACGAGCAAAATAATAACTTATTGCCGAAAATTCTTTTACGCTAACAGAATCACAAGGAAGCCATTTACATTCTTTCGGAAAATTATTTTGTGGAGTTTCAGCTATTTTTTTAGTAATATTAAAAAGTCTGATGTTTGGATAATTGGATTCTGAAAGTTCTTTTTTAGCATCTTTCACGCGACGCATTACCCATTCCATGTTGGATTGGCCAGAAGAAAACCAAACCTCACCAAGAAGCACATGACTGATTAGAATATCATTTTCTCCTTTTAAGGTGATAATTTGCTCCTGAAAACTTCCTTTTGTGGTTGGAATGTCTAATTTCCAATTTCCAGTTTCGGTTGCTTTTATTTTATACGTTTTTTGGGACCAACTCACAAAAATAGAAATAGCTTCATTTGGACTTGCGGTTCCCCAAAAAGCAACGTTACTATTTTGCTGTAAAACCATATTATCACAAAAAACAGCAGGCAAAGTTACATTGGCAAATGTTCCTGTATAAAATAAAATAAAAAATACTTTAAAAGCTAGTTTCATTGGGTTTACTATTAAAACATTTTGAGTTTTAGCTTTATAATAATAAAAACTAATCTCTTATTTTTATATATAAATTTTGAAAATTATTGTTTTTTTACAAGAAACGGAAGTACTTTTTCAGCATATCTATCTCCTAATTTGTTGGCACTTTCGGCATCAAAATGAATATTATCCTCTAAAAGTTTCGTTCCTTCAGCAGTAATAAAATCACTAAACGGAATATATTCCTTTATTTTTTGAATCACTTCTTTATTGAATTCGTCAAATTCTGGACGAGCCGATAATTCCCCACAAATGAATGGAAGTTCCGGTTCATTTAAATCCCTTCTAAAACTTTCAACCATTTCTTTTAAATTGGCTTTGTAGGAAACGAAATTATCTGCCATGCTATCTTTATTATCACTAGAACCTTGATTCCAAATAATAGCTTTTATTTTTCCATGTTTTTGAGCTTCTTTGGCTCGTTTCAGAGCACCGTCGTAATTTGCTTTACCTGGTTTGTACCACAATTTTATAGAAGAACCACCTTGCGCATTTACAATTAATCCCAACGGTTTATTCAACGATTTTTGCAGACTTACCATGCAATTTCTTGCAGCCGTAACCCCTTGTATTTTCAATTCTTTTCGGATGTTAGAATATTTATTCAAAGGTTGCGAAGCTGGTTCAAAATTCCCATCAGCATTTAATAGAAATACGTTTGGAATTACGCTATAATCATCTATTGGCGCTCGACCTGACATGTTAGATTGCCCAATTGCAAAAATAATATCTATCGGTTCAATTGCTTTTGTTTTATCTGATTCTGATTCTAAAAAACTAACTAAATTATATTTGTTATCATTTAATTCTTTCATAAGTTTCATTAAGGGTTTGTAATATTGGAAACTGTTATTTACCAATCCTTTATTTGCGTCAGTATTGGAAGGGTCTACTTTTTTTGATGTTGGGTCATTGTCTTGGTATCTAAAATAATGCCATCCAACGCATGATTTACTTGCCAGAAGCGACAAACAAAAATTTTGATATGCCAAACCCCTGTCTTTTTGGGTTCTAACAGTGAATCCCGCACCCGCTGTATTTGAAAGTCCCGAATCCATTCCTTTGGTATAAAATTCAGTTACAATAAATGGTTTTTTACCCATTCTGTCCCACATGTCTATCATTACTGCATCTGGCGACCAACTTCCATAATAATTAATGGCAATTATGTCACAATATTTTCCTGCAGCAGCAATTATAGAATCTACTTTTTTAGCTCCTCCATGCAATCTACTTCCCAAATACATGTGATTGGGGTCGTATTTCTTTATTGCCTTTGAAACAATTGAAAAATACTTTTCGGCAACAATTCCTGCAAATTCAGCTTTGTCTTTGTCGGTTATTTTATCAATTGTAATTCCTTTTTGCTCCAACCATTTAGAAGCAAACAAATATCCTTGGTCTGATTTATTTTCTAATTTTAAATACCCTTCTAAATTTTCCAAACCTAGTGGCATTTCGTTATCTGAAAAATATCCAAATAAATTTTTGTCAGTACTGTATTTAGCAATTTCTTGAGCTCTTTTTTCGCAATAGATTTCAAACTCAGCATCAAAAACAAAAATACATTGGTTAGGATAACCTGTATTTCCTGGTAGTTGAACTGTCCCTCCTCTTTCCTTGCCATACCCACTCATGAAGTTTAGGTTTGGAGTAAATGAAAGTGGTAATTTTGCCGTTGTATTGTACTCTTGTATTAGCTGGTCTTCACTCCAAGAACCGCTTCCATTAAAACCATAGGATTTTAGAGAATCTGCCGTTGCGTTAATCCACTTTTTACCATTTCCAAAGCGATTAGCAAATTCCATTTCGTTTTTTTCTGACTTTCCAGGTCGCAAAGAATTTATTACTACTTGAATATTCCTGTATCCAAAAGGGTCAATAACCCACCACCTGTTGCCTTGTTTTTCAGTTCTAAAAAAACCTGTTGCATTGAATTTTTGAGAAACATCGCTCCCATAACTCGTATTTACAAGCTTTTTTGAATTTGGTTTAAAGCCTTCTATTTCTTTTATTGTACAAGTTTCATAAAATTGCCAAGGCATGTCTTTTCCTTTAACCCATGGCTTGGACTCAACTTGAATTGATTTGAATTTTATTGCACCAAGATTGTTATATTTTTTAGGGTCACAACCTTGAGAATATGTAATTTGAAAAAAGAAAAGAGTAACTAATAATAAATGTTTCATTATAAAATAAAAATTGTTTGTAATCCGGTTTTGTAAAAGTCAAATAAAGATGAGGCAGTTCATAAAATAAAAAACCTCATCTTTTTTGTATTATTTATAATTAATAACCAGAATTTTGAGGATAATTTCCACCCATGGCGTTAATTTGACTTTGAGGAATTGGCCATCTTGTATTTCTAGAAACATCAAAATTTGTTCTTATTAATTGATAGTTTGCCGCATTTGTTGCATTTGCAGAAGCTAAAGTTGTTTTTCCCGTTGTGCTGCTGTAAACTATTTTGTTTAAATAATTTGACGAACCTGCATACGTTTTAATTTGTTGTTCCATCGTTGAAGCACCAAATCTTTTTATCAAATACCAACGGTGCCCCAAGTTTTCTTGAGATAATTCACGAGCATCTTCATCTAGTATATCTTGAAGCGATAAAACTGCTGTTCTTGTTGTATTTCCAGCACGAACCCATGTTTTATTATAAAACTCTAATGCTTTTGCTTGATTACCTTTTCTTAGATATGCCTCAGCACCTATTAAGAATGTTTCTGCTAAACGGTAAACAACCACGTCTTTATATGACGGATTATCAAGGTTTGTTCTTGTCCATTTATCAAAATATTTGGTACTTGAAGGATGCATATCAAGCGCATAATTGTTTACCATGAATTTAGGGGCAACGCTACCGTTTGTAAATGTGAAATTCAATGTTTGTCCAACAGCAACATTAGCAGGTACCGTAATTCCTAAATTAGTATTTGGTAATCCGTTAACCAACAAATAATTCAAATCCCACGATTGAACGATTAATCGGCGAGAAAGTGGTGTAGTAATATTGTTGAAAGTAAAGTTGTGACGGAAAAATTGGTTGTAGCGTTTGTCGTTTACTTTATCATATAATCCTAAAAGATAATCATTTGGATAAATACGACCCCAAGAAACTCCACCTTGTTCCATATCAGTAATTAATGCCGATGGACTTGATACTATCGCTTTATTGTCGTATCTCGTTAATGTTGCAGATGCTAGGCGATGTCCCGATTGTGTTCCCGACGTATTAGAGGGCGCGCCACCAATTTGGTTGCTCCATTGTTGTACCAAAATACATTCGCTATTGCTTATTTTTGCGCTCAATGTAGAAGTTGAAGACGGTAAAAACACATCTTTTGGTTCTGGTAATAAGGCATAAATGGACTGGCTTTTAATCGCTTCAACTTGAACAATTGCATCGTCCAAATCCATCGTAGCTAAATTTTGGTTTACAGGCCACATGTCAACCAATGCTTTCATATGTCTTGCAGCACCTTGTGTAAAGCGTCCTGATTGGGTTGTTGACCAAGAAAGATTAGTTATTGCAAAATCCAAATCTGATTTCATTTGAGCAGAAACAATAGCCTGATCCGCTGGCATGTAATTAATACTATTATTAACCGTGTAAGGCGTTACAGGTTCGGTAGTAAAATAAATATTATCAAATCTTCTTAAGAGATTAAAATAGGCATGGGCTCTAAAACAGTATGTTTCTCCCAAGGCTTGTTTTACCAATGGATTCGTTTGATCCATTTGAAGGGCATAATAAATTATTTCATTTGCTCTTCCAATAATTTTATAGTTAAACTCCCAAAATCCCGCAACATCTTTATTATTAGGTGTTAATCTTGTTGGGTCGTACAATGATGTTCCAGCCCAATCTCCATCTCCGGCACGAGTGAAAGTAATATCGTCACCCGTCATCAAGCCACTTGTTGACAAAGAACTATTTCCCCCGTTCTCGCCATATCTTCTGCCCATATCTCTATCTACAGAATACAAAGCAGTTACTGCAAATCCAATTCCTTCAGGAGTATTATAAATGAATTCTGTTGAAAGATCTGTTTCGTTTTTTTCGGTTAAGAAGTCGGAACAACCGCTCAATAAAAACGATAAAAAAGCTATAATTAAAATTTTATTTTTCATTTTATTTTTTTTATAATGATACGTTAATACCAAATGTTATGTTTTTAGGCTCTGGATAACTGGAAGGACTGCCCTCGGGACTAAATGATTGGTATTTTGTCCAAGTAAAATAATTTGTAGCAGTTCCATAAACATTGATTTTTGTTCGGTTTTCCTTGCCCATCCACTTCATTTTTGGTAATGTGTATCCTAATGAAATTGTGCGCAAACGGAAATAAGAAGCGTCTTGAATTCCCATTGATCGAACATAAGGATCCGAGAAGTTAGTTCTTGGCATTGGAGCTTCCTGACCTAGACCGTCTGGCGTCCAATAATCTCTTTTAATTCCGTTTAGTCTTCCACTATTCGTTCCTCCATCATTGTAATCGTACAAGAAAGAATTGTTTCTAACAATGCCTTGAACAGTATAAAAATCGAGCAGTAAACTAATTCCTTTGTAGTTAAAATTTGTTGTAAATGAACCTATCCAATCTGGTGTAGCATCAATAATATCTCTATCGCCTAACTCATTAATAATGCCGTCGTTATTTACATCTTTTACACGGATAGAACCCACTTTTGATTGCAATTGCGCATCATTTAATGGAGCTCCAGTTACATCTTTTCCTTGAGCAGAAACTCTAACCTCTTCAATGTTATTGAAAATTCCATCAAATCGGTATTCATAGTAACAATCGATTGGTTTACCGATAAACCAGTTATTGTTTGGCTGACTTAATGGATTTCCATTTGTATCTAATCTTCCATCTATACTTATGATTTTATTTCTGTTTTGACTAAAAGCAAGATTCACCCCCATTGTAAAATCTTTAGTTTTGATAGGAGTTGTACTCAACTGTAATTCAACTCCACGATTTTGTACTTCTCCTAAATTTGAAAGTTGGGAAGAATATCCTGATGATGATTGTAACGTTTTGTAAACTAGTAAATCTGTTGTTTTAGTAGAGTAGATTTCTAAACTCCCAGAGATTTTATTATCAAAAAAACCAAAATCAAGTCCTGCATTCTGAGAAGCCGAGTTTTCCCATTTTAAAAATGGATTTGGCATAACGCCCCCAGGTAACAATCCTACAGTATAAGAAGGTCCTGGTCCAAAAATAAATTCAGACTGACTTGTAGTTGAAGTGGTTTGATATGCTCCAATTCCTTGATTTCCTACTTCACCATAACTGAATCTTAACTTTAGATTGTTAACAAGAACAGCATCGTCTTTATTAAGTGTAAAGGCTGCTGAATACGATGGAAATAATCCCCATTTGTTTTCAACTCCAAAAACAGAAGAGCCGTCATATCTGCATGAAGCTGCCAATACTATTTTATCTAAAATTGTAAAACGTGCTCTTCCTAGGTAAGATTGTATTTGACGGTTTGATATTGATCG
>JBILPJ010000106.1:0-8088 GCA_044373975.1 Flavobacterium sp.
AACAACATTTATAATTTGCACCAAAGCAGTTATATTAATTACAATTGGTACAACAATTTCAAAAACGAAAAGAGCAATACCATCAAAGTTGAAGCCAATACGCAATGGGCAAATGCTACTTTGCAACTCAACACCTTGAACGATTATTTGTATTTCAGCAATGACAACACTGCTAATTTACAGTTGGTTACGCCAAAACAATACGATAAAACCATCAATTATGTATCGCTGAAAATTAGTAAAGAAATCAAATTCAGAAAATTCGCACTCGACAATACTGTATTGTATCAAAAAGTAGATCAAAAAGACAACATCCTGAATGTGCCACAAGTAGTCCTTCGAAATACGTTTTATTACTCAAATGATCTCTTCAAAAAAGCAATGTTTTTGCAAACAGGAATCACATTTAATTATTTCACAAAATTCTACGCCAACGATTACAACCCAATTCTTGGAGAATTTTTCGTACAAAACCAAACACAAATTGGCGCATTTCCAAACTTCGATATTTTCGCAAATGCAAGAATTCAACGGTGCCGAATTTTCTTAAAAGCCGAACATTTCAACTCTGCAATGTCAGGAAACACCTTCTATTCCGCACCAAACAATCCCTACCGCGACTTTATGATTCGCTTCGGATTGGTATGGAATTTCTTCCAATAAGCTTTTTTTGGGCGTGCCCTCGTTTAGAACATTTTTAGGTAACGAGCACTTTTATCGTAAACTCGGTCGTGCTGTACGCTACAATCTCTTGCGCCACTTCGTTCTGCAAGAGGATTTCCGCTGCCATCACTCACGCAAATCCAGAAAACCACAACTATTTTAGAACAATGTACTATCTTTGCATAAGTTCTATCAAATTGGGACGCTTAAAACTAAAACTAAATGCAATATTCAGAAAATATATTAGGAACTATCGGCAACACGCCATTAGTACGATTGAATAAAGTAACCGCAGAAATCAACGCTTTGGTTCTTGCCAAAGTAGAAACTTTCAACCCTGGAAATTCTACAAAAGACAGAATGGCGCTAAAAATGGTTGAAGATGCAGAAGCTGACGGAAGATTACAGCCAGGCGGAACAATCATCGAAGGAACTTCAGGAAATACCGGAATGGGATTGGCATTAGCCGCAATCATCAAAGGATACAAACTAATCTGTGTTATAACCGACAAACAATCCAAAGAAAAAATGGATATTTTGAGAGCGGTTGGAGCTAAAGTTGTCGTTTGTCCAACCGATGTTGAACCAACCGATCCGCGTTCATATTATTCAGTTTCAAAAAGATTAGGCGAAGAAACACCAAATTCTTGGTATGTAAATCAATACGATAATCCATCAAATGCCTTGGCGCATTACGAGCAAACTGGACCAGAAATTTGGAAACAAACAGATGGAAAAGTAACCCATTTTGTAGTTGGAGTAGGAACTGGCGGAACAATTTCAGGAATTGGAAAATATTTAAAAGAGCAAAATCCCAATGTAAAAGTTTGGGGAATTGATACGTATGGTTCTGTATTTAAAAAATACCACGAAACAGGAATTTTTGATGAAAATGAAATTTATTCCTACATAACCGAAGGAATTGGCGAAGACATACTTCCAAAAAACGTTGACTTTTCTATAATTGACGGATTTACAAAAGTAACCGATAAAGATGCTGCCGTTTATACTCGTAAAATTGCTTTGGAAGAAGGAATTTTCGTTGGAAATTCAGCAGGTGCAGTAATAAAAGGAGTGTTGCAACTCAAAGAACATTTCAAACCTGAAGATGTAGTCGTAGTTTTATTTCACGATTCTGGAAGTCGTTATATTGGTAAAATGTTCAATGACGATTGGATGCGTGAACGTGGTTTTTTAGAAGACGACATTACCAAAGCCGAAGACGTTATCAAAGACCACATCGACAAACAATTGATAATTGTGCGAACCGAAGAATTGGTTTCTCACGCTATTGAAAGAATGCGAAAATTTAAAATTTCACAAATTCCTGTAATTGATATTAATGGCTTCGTTGGTTCTGTTGATGAATCGGACTTATTTCAAAGTTATGTTCACGACAAAAATGCTGCCGACAAACCTATTCGTGAAGTAATGGGAAAACCCTATCCAATTGTAAAATTAGGAACGCCTATCGAAGAAGTTTCAAAACTATTTACCAGAGAAAATGCTGCAGTATTACTAGATTTAGGAAATGGAAAGCACCATATTATTACAAAATATGATATAATTGGTTCTATAAAATAAAGTGCAATAGTATTTAATTCTCAGCTTTAGCTTTGAAATAACCTGATTTCAATGAAAATTATCCCTGAATTTCTACTAAAAGAATATATCGAAAACGTGCCTTCAGGAATTGAAGACGCGTTTGAGATGCTTCGAGATGCAGAAATTTCAAATAATTCATTTAGTTTTTATACTTCCGTTTCTGTAATGGCTTCTTCCAAAATTGAGGGTGAAACTTTAGAAATTGACAGTTATGTCAAACATAAAATGTTGAATATTGAATATTTAAATGATTTGGTTGAAAAGCCCAATGATTTATACAATGCCTATATATTTGCTCAAAATAATAAATTAACGGTAAGTAATTTTTTTAAGGCTCACGAGATTATTTCACAACATCTTTTGCCTGTAAATAAGCGGGGTGTTTTCAGAAATTGCAATAGGATTGTAATGGAGCACAACACCTTCAAAATTCAATATGAAGCGGCATTATACCACGAGATTCCTCAATTAATGCGCTCTTTTTGGGATGATTTAGAGTTTCTAATTAATAAAGAATTAACCTTTTCTGAAATTTTTTATTATGCATCATTTATTCACATTTGTTTTGTAAACATTCACCCATTTGAAGATGGAAATGGACGTTCTGCCAGATTGCTCGAAAAATGGTTTCTTTCGGAAAAACTGGGGCAAAAAGCGTGGTTTGTGCAAAGTGAATTGTATTATTACCAAAACGTAAATAGTTATTATCAAAATCTAAATAGATTGGGATTGTTGTATAACGAAATAGACTATTCCAAAGCAATTCCTTTTCTTGAAATGTTGCCAAAGGCATTATTTTTGTAATTCTAAAATTCTTAATTCTAAAATTAAATGAACTTCACCGCAATAGATTTTGAAACAGCAACTGCATATCATCCGTGTTCTGTGGGGATTGTAACTGTTGAAAATGGAATAATTGTGGATGAATTTGTAACTTTAATAAAGCCGCCAAATAATCTCTATTCGCCTTTTACCATTCAGGTTCACGGAATTTATCCACGAGACACAGTAAATGCAAAATCGTTTGCTCAAATTTTTCCCGAAATTCAAAAACGACTGCAAAATAGAGTAGTGGTAGCTCATAATGAAAGCTTTGACAGAAATGTGCTTTCCAAATCAATGGCGCTTTATGGTTTAGATTATGATAAATTAAACATTGGCTCTCGATGGGAATGCACTGTAAAAATCTACAAAGCTAAAGGTTTAAGACCAACAAAATTGAGCGATTGCTGCCGAGAAATGAAAATTCAACTGAACCACCACGAAGCGTTATCGGATGCGCGGGCTTGCGCCAAATTGTATTTGATGCGATAATTACGCCTCTTTTTTTAATTGTATAAATTATTGTTTCACGTGCTTGTTTTTTGACTACATTAGACAAAGTTTACAAGACTTAATTTATACGCCAAAAAATGAAAGAAGAATTCCTACATTATCTATGGAAATTTAAAAAATTTGACACCTCGAATTTGACTACTTCCAATGGAGAAAAACTCACCATAGAAAACGCGGGACATTATTTGCAATTGGCAGGACCTGATTTTTTCAATTCTCAAATCACAATCGACAATCAAAAATGGGCAGGAAATGTTGAAATTCACATCAAATCTTCCGATTGGTATGCGCACCATCACGAGCGTGACTCAAATTATGACAGCGTAATTCTTCACGTTGTTTGGGAACACGACTCTGAAATTTACAGAAATAACAATTCTGAAATTCCTGTTTTGGTTTTGAAAGATTTAGTATCAAAGGAAACGCTGAACAATTACAATTCCTTAATAGCACCAAAATCTTGGATATATTGCGAAAAACAATTGGTTTCAATTGATAGCTTTATTCTTTTGAATTGGCAAGAGCGTTTGTTTTTTGAACGATTGGAACGAAAATCAAAACCTATAAACGAACTTTTAGAAAGCACAAAACAAGATTGGGAAGCAGTTTTGTTTTGCCTGTTGGCTAAAAACTTTGGATTAAACACCAATGGTGAATCTTTTTTGAAAGCGGCAAATTCTATTCCTTTTTCTATTATCAGAAAAGAATGTAACGACTTGCAAAATTTAGAAAGTTTGATTTTTGGAATTTCAGGATTATTAGAAATCGAAAAAGAAGATGTTTATTATAAAAATCTAAAATCAAATTTTGATTATTTGATTCATAAATATCAATTAGAACCAACACAAATTAATCCGTTGCAGTTTTTCAAACATCGTCCAGATAATTTTCCAACCATTCGATTATCACAATTAGCTAATGTTTACTATAATCAACAACAGCTTTTCTCTAAAATAATTGAGGAAGATTCTGTGAAAAACATTTATAAAATATTCAATGTTGCGGTGTCTGAATATTGGGAAACGCATTATCAATTTGACAAAATAAGTCCGAAAAAAAAGAAAGCATTATCGAAATCATTCATCGATTTGCTAATTATAAATACAATTATTCCATTGCAATTTGCCTATTCAAAAAGCCAAGGCAAGGAGATTTCAGAAAATTTAATTTCGTTATTAAATCAAGTTTCACCTGAAAATAATGCTATTATGGATAAGTTTTCATTATTTGGAATTAAAGCCAAAAACGCTTTTGAATCACAATCATTATTGCAACTTAAAAATGAATATTGTAATAAAAGTAGGTGCTTAGAATGCGCAATTGGAGTAGAATTGCTCAAAGAATGAGGTGTTAATTATTGAGGAAATATGAAGTTATTATACTAAATTTGTAAGAAGTTATAAATTCAATGTAAATGAAACTCGTAATTCGACTTAAATATTTTTTTGAGAAACACGGTTTTCACGTTTCTTCCCGATTGGCTGATGTCTTGGGAATGCGTGCCAATAGTGTGAGATTATTTTTTATTTATATATCATTTGTAACCGCTGGATTATGGTTTGGAGTGTATCTCACTTTGGCATTTTGGTGGCGGCTCAAAGATTTAATTCGGGCAAAACGGAGTTCTGTTTTCGACCTATAAACCATTCAAAATTATGACTTTTAAATCCTACTTCCAATTTACAAAATCGCAAAGAAGTGGGATTATTTTGCTGGTGTTGCTTTGTATAATTTTTCAATTAGCCTATTTTTTTATTGATTTTAAAACGGTGACAAATAATAGCAAAGAAAAACAAGAATGGCTTGCATTTCAAACAGATATTGATTCTTTAAAGCAAATTAAACGAGAATATATTCCGAAAATTTACCCGTTTAATCCTAATTTTATTACAGATTTCAAAGGATATAAATTAGGAATGTCAGTGGCTGAGATTGATAGACTTTTGAATTTCAGAAAAACAAATAAGTATGTAAATTCGGCTCAAGATTTTCAAAAGGTCACGAAAGTATCAGATTCATTATTAAATACGATGTCACCTTATTTTAAATTTCCAGATTGGGTAAATAATAAAAAAGAGTATAAATCCAATTATATTCCATTTGAAAAGAAGAAAGTTAAAATCATTATTTTAGATATAAATCTTGCTACTAAAGAAGATTTGATTAAAGTATATGGAATTGGTCCTGCATTGTCAGATAGGATTTTGAAACTGAAAGAACTTTTAGGAGGTTTTGTAAGTATGGAGCAAATGAATGATGTTTGGGGATTATCGCCAGAAGTTATAGAAAATTTGAATAAAAATTTTAAAGTTGCCGCACTTCCAAAAGTTAAAAAAGTTGATATTAATAATGCATCTATTAAAGAATTAATGCTTTTTCCTTATTTTAAATACGCTTTGGCTAAATCAATTGTGACTTATAGAAGTATGAATGGCGATTTTAAAGTAAATGCGGATTTGACAAAAATAAACGGTTTTCCTAACGATAAAATAGATATTATTGGTTTATATTTGTATTTTTAAAATAAAAAACAATTTTTATGAATTTTGACTACAGCGAAACGCAAGCAATGATTGCTCAATCTATTCGAGATTTTGCAGAAATAAACATACGTCCTTTTATAATGGAATGGGATGAAGCGCAAATATTTCCAATTCCTTTATTTAAAAAATTAGGAGAAATGGGTTTTATGGGTATTTTAGTTCCTGAAGAATTGGGTGGTTCGGGTTTAAGTTACCACGAATACATTACGATTGTTGAGGAAATTTCTAAAGTAGATCCATCAATCGGACTTTCTGTTGCAGCTCATAATTCTCTTTGTACCAATCATATTTTGACTTTTGGAAATGAAGATCAAAAGAAAAGATGGATTCCTAAATTAGCTACAGCCGAACACATTGGCGCTTGGGGTTTAACCGAGCACAATACAGGTTCAGACGCTGGTGGAATGAATACAACCGCAGTAAAAGATGGTGATTCTTGGATTTTAAACGGTGCAAAAAACTTTATTACCCACGCTATTTCAGGAGATATTGCAGTTGTAATTGTTCGAACAGGCGAAAAAGGAGATTCTAAAGGAATGACAGCTTTTGTTATTGAAAAAGGAACGCCCGGATTTACATCAGGAAAAAAAGAAAATAAATTAGGAATGCGTGCCAGCGAAACTGCGGAATTGATTTTCGATACGTGTCGAATTCCAGATGCCAATAGATTAGGAGAAGTTGGTCAAGGTTTTGTTCAAGCAATGAAAATTTTAGATGGCGGAAGAATCTCAATTGGTGCATTATCATTAGGAATTGCAAAAGGTGCGTATGAAGCGGCATTGAAATATTCAAAAGAAAGACATCAGTTTGGTCAACCAATTAGTAGCTTTCAAGGAATTTCTTTTAAGTTGGCTGATATGGCAACAGAAATTGAAGCCTCAGAATTGTTATTGCATAAAGCAGCATTCTTAAAAGAGCAACATCGTCCGGTTACCACGTTGGGTGCAATGGCGAAAATGTATTCTTCGGAAGTTTGTGTAAAAGTGGCTAATGAAGCGGTTCAAATTCACGGTGGTTATGGTTATACAAAGGATTATCCTGTAGAAAAATTCTATAGAGATTCTAAACTTTGTACTATTGGCGAAGGAACTACAGAAATTCAAAAAGTAGTTATTGCGAGAAATATATTGAAATAGACTAATTAGATAATAGATTTATTGATAAAAGATAATAGATAAAAGACGGATAGATAATAGATAAAAGAGCCAAGATTCAAGAAATTGTATCTTGGCTTTTTTTCGTTACTTTTTGTTTTAGTCTTTCATCTCTTCGTCTATAATCTTTAATCTCAAAAAAAAACATAATTCATAACTCATAATTCATAATTAATATTTACTTTTGCACACTTAAAGAAAGGGGGTGTCTATATTATGTTAATTATACCAATTAAAGACGGAGAAAATATCGATAGAGCGTTAAAACGCTACAAAAGAAAATTTGATAAAACAGGAACTGTTCGTCAGTTGCGTGCACGTACTGCTTTTATTAAGCCTTCTGTTACAAACAGAATGAAAATTCAAAAAGCTGCCTACATTCAAAATATGAAAGATGGTTTAGAAAGTTAGTAAATAACTTCAATAAATACTACCGTTAGTCATTAAAGTTTTATAACTTTGATGCTAACGGTTTTTTTATGGAAAATAGTAAAGCGGCATTTCAAGATTATTTACAATTAGAAAAAAAGTATTCGCCACATACGGTAATTGCTTATGTAAATGATGTCGTTACTTTTGAAGCCTTCATAAAATCTGAATTTGATTTAGATGATTTGCTGGAAGTCAATTACAGTTTGATTCGAAGTTGGATTGTTGCTTTGGTTGATAATGAAATTTCCAACACTTCCGTAAATAGAAAAATAGCATCCTTAAAATCATATTATAAATTTCTATTAAAAACCAAGCAAATAGAAGTTAGTCCTTTGCTAAAACACAAATCATTAAAA
>JBILPJ010000015.1:0-21017 GCA_044373975.1 Flavobacterium sp.
TTGCAAAAAAAGTGATCGTGAAAGTGGGAAAAACTTCTGAAAATTTCACTGAAATTTTAGGTGGATTAGAACCAAAAACAGTAGTTGTAAGCGATGGAGTAAATACGGTTTCGGAAGGAATGAAACTAAATTTCTAATATAAAATAGTTTAAAGTTTAAGGTTTAAAGTTCTGCAACACCGCAAACGAAACCTTAAACTTCTAAACCTTAAACAAAAAATATGAGTCATCAAAAAAAAGAATTTGGCATTTCGAGTTGGGCTGTAGATAACCGAATTACGGTTTACATTCTGACCCTTATAATTATAGTTTCGGGAACGATGGCGTATATCAATATGCCGCGTGAAAATTTTCCTGAAATATTGGAAAACAAAATTTACGTTTCTTCTATTTTCCCAGGGAATTCCTCTGAAGATGTGGAAAAATTAGTTGTAAAACCACTTGAAGATCAGTTTAAAAATATTTCTGGCGTTACCAAAGTTACGTCAAGTTCGTTTCAAGATTACGGAATTGTAGTCGTTGAATTTGAACAAAAAATCTCAATTGAAGAAGCTAAAATCAGAATTAAAGACAAAGCAGATTTGGCGAAAGCCGATACCGATTGGCCAAATCTTGACAATGGAAGTAAAGTCGAACCAAGTATTTTCAATATCAATATTTCGGAAGAAGTGCCGATTTTGAATATTAATTTGAAAGGAAATTACACCACGCAACAACTCAAAAAATATGGTGAATATTTAAAAGACGAAATTGAAAATGTCCCTGAAGTAAAAAAGGTGGATATTCTTGGTGTAGATGATAAAGAAGTTGAAATAGCCATTGATGTATTCAAAATGAACGCTGCAAAAGTAAGTTTTGACGATATTCAAAATGCAGTGAAATATGAAAATATGACCCTGTCTGGAGGGAATTTAATTTCGCAAGGTTCTCGAAATAACATCCGAATTGTTGGGGAAATCAAAAACCCAAAGGAACTTGAAAACGTAGTTGTAAAATCCTACGGAGGAACGGTTTACCTTAAAGACATTGCGGTTATCAATTTCAAAGAGAAAGAAAAAACGACGTACGCACGCGAAAGTGGTCAAGAAGTGGTGATGCTAAACGTAAAAAAACGTTCGGGGCAAAATATGATTTCGGCATTGGATCAAGTCAAAGAAATTGTAGCAAAAGCTCAAGAAACAGTCTTGCCAAAAGATTTGAGCATCAAAATGACCAACGATCAATCGAGCAAAGTTGAACACCAAGTAAACGAATTGTCAAACCACATTATTTTCGGAATTATTCTGGTAATGATTGTGTTGATGTTCACGATGGGATTACGAAATTCCCTATTTGTTGGAGCTGCAATTCCACTTTCAATGTTGATGGCATTTGCAATTTTATCTGCTTTTGGATTCACTTTGAACACGATGGTTTTGTTTGGATTGGTAATGGGATTGGGATTATTAGTTGATGATGGAATTGTGGTTGTCGACAACGTATTTGCCAATATGAAAAAAGGTTTGGGACGAATTGAAGCCTCTAAAATTGGTATTGGCGAAATCGCTTGGCCAGTTATTTCATCAACAGCAACGACTTTGGCTGCCTTTATTCCATTGGCATTATGGCCAGGAACGGTGGGAAAATTTATGATTTATTTCCCAATAACATTGTCTTGTGTTTTAGGCGCATCGCTATTCGTAGCAATGGTTATCAATGCCGCAATGACGGGTGGATTTATGGATATTGAAGACAGAAATATCTCTAAAAAAGCATTAAAAAAATACACGATTATTTTCATCGTTTCGGGATTGTTATTCGTAATTCCTGGGAATATTACCAATACTATTTGGATGAAAGCCATCGGACATTTAATCATTATTGCCTTGGTTTTAATGTGGGCGTATCATTTGTTTCTTTTCAAATGGACACAAGATTTCCAACACAGTTTCTTCCCAAGTTTAGAGAAAAAATACCAGGTTTTTCTTGGTAAAATCTTAACCGGAAAAAGATCCGTAATTGCATTAGTTGGAATTATCGCCTTACTATTTTTCTCGTTTGTTTTATTGGGAATTTTCCCGAGAAACGTTTTGTTTTTCCCAAAAAACATTCCTAATCAAGCGATAGTTTACATCGAATATCCACAAGGAACAGAAATTTCTAAAACCAATAAAGCCAATTTATTTGTTGAAAAACAAGTGATTTCAATTTTAGGAAAATATGTTGAAAATAACGAAAACTATTTGGCAGAAAGCATCGTTTCGCAAGTGGGAAAAGGCGCTGGAAATCCAAATGTAGATTCTGGAAATCAATCGGAAACGCCGTATAAAGGGAAAGTAACCGTGAATTTTACGGAATTCAATTTTAGAAAAGGCGTAAATACAGATGACATTTTAGAAGAAATCCGTTCAAAAGTAAAAGCAATTGCTGGAGCAAAAATCATTGTCGAAAAAGATTCTAACGGACCACCTTCCGGTTATCCAATTAGTTTGCAATTATCGGGAACTAATTATGACGAAATGTTGGTGGAAGCCAATAAAGTGATCACTTTTATCAATTCGAAAAACATCGAAGGCATCGAAAAATTAAATATTGATGTCAATAAAGAAAGTCCTGAACTCGAAGTAAATGTTGATCGTGTAAGCATTGGAAGTTTGGGTGCAACTACAGGACAACTAGGATTTACGATGCGTAGAGCGATTTACGGACAAGAAATTTCAACCTACAAAGAAGGAAAAGACGATTACAATATCGTAATGCGTTTGCAGGAAGACCAACGTAAAAACGAAAGTATTTTGTTCAACCAACCCGTAACTTTCCGAAATCAAAACAATGGACAAATCATCCAAGTTCCGATTGCTGCTTTGGCAACGACCGAGAAAAAATTCACTTTTAACCAAATTAAACGCAAGAATTCAAAACGGATAATGACCATTTATTCCAATGTTTTAACGGGTGCAAATGGCGACGGAATTACAAAACAAATAGAATCTGCATTGAAAGCAGCCAATTATAAAATGGCGGGCGACATCACGTATTCGTTTTCTGGAGAGCAAGAACAGCAGAAAAAAGATTCCAGTTTCTTGTTTGGCGCACTACTTTTGGCATTGGCGAGCATCACCATAATCATCGTTTTGCAATTTAATTCCTTATCAAAAACCGCCATCATTATGTTCACCGTTTTGCTAAGTTTCAGCGGCGTATTCTACGGTTACGTCTTTGCCGGAATGGATTTCGTAATCCTAATGACCATGATGGGAATCATTGCACTTTCTGGAATTGTCGTAAAAAACGGAATCGTATTAATGGATTTCTTCGTGCTATTATTGGACGAAAAAGTAATCGAAAACAAGCAAACTTCGCATGACGATTTAACCATTGCCGAAATAAAAGAAGTAATCATTCATTCTGGAAGATCCCGTTTGCGTCCCGTTTTACTAACCGCATTAACCGCAATTTTAGGATTAATTCCGTTGGCAATCGGACTAAATTTCGACTTTTTCTCATTGGTAACCAACCTAAATCCGCACGTTTACATAGGAGGAGACAACGTCGTTTTCTGGAGCCCATTGGCGTGGACCATCATCTTCGGACTGACATACGCCACGGTTTTAACCCTCGTAATGGTACCCGTAATGTTCTATTTAGTCAAACGAACCAAGTATTGGTTGCGCGACAGACGAGCCGCCAGAGCCACCGAAATATAAGTTTTCTGAACCCAATAAACCATCCCTGTTTTCAAAAGCAGGGATTTTTTTTGATGTTTTATTTGGGCGTGCCCTCGTTTTGAACGTTTTTACTAATTACACTATTTTTCGTAAACTCGGTCGGGCATTTCGCTACAAGTCCTCGTCAAGTTCCGCTTTCGCTACACTTGTCTGTGGGCTTTCCACTGCATTCCCTCACGCGAGAAACCGAGAGTAAAATGTTAAAGTTTTGCTCTATGTTTGTAGAATTAATTTTTATTTCTACATTTGTAGAATAAATTCTAATAATGTAGAACAGATGCAATTATCCAACTCAGAAGAACAATTAATGGAACACCTGTGGAAACTCGAAAAAGCCTTTATGAAAGATTTACTCGAAGCATATCCAAAACCAAAACCCGCAACAACAACCGTTGCGACTTTATTGAAAAGAATGATTGACAAAAAATTTGTTTCCTATACTGCATTTGGGAATTCAAGAGAATATTTTCCGTTGGTAAAAAAGTCAGATTATTTCTCGAAGCATGTTAACGGATTAATAAAGAATTTCTTTAACGATTCGGCTTCACAATTTGCCTCTTTCTTTACAACAGAAACGAATCTTTCTGAAAAAGAATTAGAAGATTTAAAAAAAATAATTGATGTTCAACTTCAAAAAAAGAAATCATGACCGACTTTTTAATAAAATCTACAATTATTTTAACGATTTTACTTACCTTCTATCATTTAGTTTTAGGACGAGAAAAAATTCATGAATTCAATCGATTTTATCTTTTAATCTCCATTTTTATTTCATTTGTAATGCCGTTTTTAACTTTTGAAATTATAAAAGTTATTCCTGTATTTGTAAATAATGAACCATTAGAAAGCGTAACAATTCCCTCAGAAATTAATGAAAATGTGATTAGGGAAAATGCTGTCCCATTAATAGAAACCATAAATTATATACCATATATATTATGGAGTTTGTATGCTTTGATTATGTTTATACTACTTGTAAGATTTGTAAAAAATGGTTTGAAATTGATTTCAAAAACGAAATCCAATCCAATTGTAAAATATAAAAATGCGAAATTGGTTTTGGTAGATGAGATAATACATCCTCATACTTTTTTAAATTACATTTTTATCAATTTTGATGATTACAATAACAGAAATATTGAAGATGAATTATTCACACACGAGTTAGTTCACGTCACACAAAAACACTCGTTAGATATTTTGTTTGTTGAATTTTTGAAAGTCATATTTTGGTTTAACCCAATTTTTATATTCTATAAAAAAGCCATTCAGCTCAACCACGAATTTCTTGCCGATGATGAGATTGTGAAAACATATAATAATGTTCCTTTTTATCAAAATTTACTTTTACAAAGGGGAAACGGCAACCAAACGATTTACTTGGCCAGCAATTTGAATTATTTAGTAACTAAAAAACGATTAATCATGATGACAAAAAACACTTCGCAAAAAATAGCATTGTTAAAAAAAGCAGCAATTATACCAATTCTTGTGGGATTAATTTATTTTTTCTGCATTAAAGTTGTAGCACAAGAGAAGGTAATCAATACCAATTCAAAAAGTAGCAGTTCTGAATTAACTGACAAAGATAAAATTAGAGACAGTTATTATTCTAATGTTAGAATATGTCTTAAAGACAAGAGAACCAACATTTCTATTAATAAAATGTATGAAGATTTATCTCTTGAAGAAAAAAGAAAATATTTAAGTTGGGTTCCAGATATGATTATTGAAAAGGAAGTTCCTAAAGCATTATTTGAAAAAATGAAAACCAAAAATATGGCAGTTTGGATTAATGGAAAAGTTAGAACCAAAGAAGAAATAAAAAATTATAAACGAATGGATTTCAGTTATTACACTTATAGTTTTATTCATAAAAACGCAAGATCAAAACGTTTTCCTCAAGAATTTCAATATTCGCTTTATACAAAAAAATATTTTAATGAAAATTTAAAAAACAGTCATTTGCATTTTAGCAACGACACTATAAAAATGGTGATTTATGAATCAAAAAAAAATTGGAAAAAAGTTTCTCAAATACTTAGTCCTAAAAATGTAGTTGATACAATTGTTTGGTATACAAAAGGGAAAGATGGGTATAATTTATATATGGATGAAAACAAAAATAACAAAACGATTTTAATTGACGCAGGACACGGGGGTATAGATCATGGTGCCTCAAAAGATGGTTTAACAGAGAAATCGTTGACAGAGATTATTTCTAATAAAATTCAAAACATGAATCAGAACAGTGATGTTAAAATTCATTTTACAAGAACCAACGATTCATTTATTGATTTAATTGAAAGAGCTAGAATTGTAAATTCATATCAACCGGATTTAGCTATTTCTTTACATTTTAATTTTAATAAAAATATAGAAACAAATGGTTTTGAAATCTATATTTCTGATAACTCTCCTACTTCAGAAAAATCAAAAGAATTAGCCAATCAATTGGCAACAGCTATTTCTAATACTACTCCATTAAAAAACAGAGGTATTAAAACTGCTCCATTTATGATATTAAAAAAATCGGAATGTCCGACTTTGGTAGTTGAATTAGGATTTCTTTCTAATGAGAAAGACAGAAACTATGTGAATACTGAAAAAGGACAAACAGAAATTGCAAAAACCATTTTACAGTTTGTTTCAGAAATAAAATAAGAAATAGATTTAATAAAGTTGTTTTAACTAATCAAGAATTGATTTTAATACAATTTTATTAAATCTTTCAAAATTCAAAATTCGTTCAACAATGAAAGAATTTTTTTGTTAAAAAAAAAGGCGGAAATTAAATTTCCGCCTTATAATTTTTATTTTAATTTACATAAAACTCAAAATCTCTTTTTTATAAGCATCATATTCGCCTTGCAAAATCAATCCGTTGTCTAATAATTTTTTATAATTCTGCAGTTTTTCAAATAATTCTTCATTTGACAACTCACTCAACTGTTTCTCTGAATGGGAAGAATAATTATCAGAAGTTGGCACTTCATATTGTGAAGTTATCGGCATAATCTCAGCAAAATCAGTAACTTCCTCCGTTTCTACATCCTCAATTAACTCAACACCTTCGGTTGCTACAACTGGAGTTTCAATAACTACATGTGCTATTGTTTCACCATTTTTCAAAATATCCAATTGCTCCTTAGCAAAAGTATAGATTTTTCGGGCTTGAATTTTCGGAATATAATCTATGGAAACTTGGATGTCGGTTTTTGTAGAAAATGAAAATTCAGAACCTAAAATATTTTCTTTGACGAAAGTTCCAACGATTTCATCCCAAGTATAATCAGTGAAATCCATTGAAAGACCTAAATTTTTAGGCTTACAAATAATAATTCGCTTGTTTGTTAACACAATACTTTCCGGAAAAACGGTAAGTGCAGGTTTTTTTTGAACTCCAATATATCCGATTTCTTCATTTTTCATCAATAAATCATTCAACTTTGAAGTAATTTTTTCAATTGCTTTCGGATCTTGTTCTTCGTTCAAAAATTTCTTGATTTGCTCTTTCATACTATTTTGTAGCTTTTTAGTTCTTAAATTTCAAGTGCAAAAGTACAGCCTAATTGTCTAATTTTAAGATTTCTGTTTGCAATTTTTTCGTTAAGCTTTTAAAAACCAACTCATAGGAATGATCAATCAACTCCTTAACTAAAGAATCGGGAACGCCATGGTTGATTTCTATGGTGTTCCAATGGATTTTGCTCATGTGCCAACCGGGTTTTATGTCGTCGTATTGTGCTCGTAATTCTTCTGCATATTCTGGATTGCATTTCAAATTTACTGACGGCGCTCCTTTTTCCCATTGATTTAACGACGATAAAGCAAACATTTTTCCGCCAACTTTAAACACTAATGTTTCTTCGTCAAAAGGGAAATGTTCGGTAACTCCTTTTTTAGAAAGGCAATATTCGTAAAAGGTTTCTAGGTTCATTTTTTAATTGCAAATAAAATAGGTTTGCTTGGACTTGCGTCGTTTTCAAAAGGCGCAATCTGTAAATTCAATAAATAGCTTCCGTCTTTTACCGCGTCATTTACAAAAATCATTTCTGTAATGGTGCAATTTATTCGGGCATCGGCATTCAAATTAGCAACATCTTTCACATTCCAAAAGGCTTTGTGTGCCAATAATTTTCCTTGATCGTGTTCTTTATCTACACTTGGCAAATCAATTAGCAAATGTTGGATGCCGCTTTCACGAATGAAAATCGCAGCGTCTTCAGATAAATACGGCGGATTGGTATTGGAATATTTCTTCGATAATTTATCGGAATTATTGGGCAAGGTGCGGATGATAATGGCTTCTGGAGTCGTTCCGTTTAACGCATTTTCAATTTGAATTTTTGTAATTATCAAGTCGTCATTTTGTAATTCTGGCAGTACAGAAACCAATTCTGCCAAAAAGAAAAACTGCTTTAAAGATTGATTAATCGAGTAGAATTCTTTGGTAATGTGTCCCAAACATTCGGTGTGAGTTCCGTGTCCGTGGGGATTAAAGTAAATATTATTGAAATTTGTCGAAGAACTTCCTTCGGAAACTTTTCCAATCCAATCGCCAAAAACCACGGGTTCAATTACTGGTTTTTCAATGTACCACGCAATCGGATTTTCATCGGTATTGGACAATGAAATGGAAATATCAATTGGTTTTGATAAGTCAACTTCGAAATTATTTATTTTTGCTATCATAGTGTTTTAACGCAAGGTTTTTATGATTATTTGTTTTATTTAACCGCAAAGACCGCAAGGATTTACGCAAGGGTCGCAAAGAAATACAAATATCCATTAAAAAAAGCAAAGACCGCAAGGTATTAAAGATTATTAACTACTCGTTTAATTCCATTTTTAATTAATAAAACATTAAAATTAATTAACATTCCCAGTTTGCAATTTGTTAATTTTAAATATGTTAACAGTTGAGCGAAGTGAATATCGTTTAACGCTTCAACTGATTTTATTTCTAATATCAATTTATTTTCAATAATAATATCGATTCTATATCCAACATCAAGTTTTACTTCTTCATAAACCAATGGCAATGCTTTTTGCTTTTGAATGTCTAATCCTGTTTTCATTAATTCATAGAATAAACATTCTTCGTAAGCACTTTCTAAAAGTCCTGGTCCTAAATTTTGATGGACTTTTAAAGCGCAATTGAATACTATTTTGGACAATTCATTTTCAGTCATCACATTAAATTTAGATTTTTTGGTTTGTATTAATTAGCATTATGTTTCATTTCAATTTCACAATACCTTTGCGCCCCTTGCGTTAAAGTATTTACTTTTATTCGCCCATTTTACAAAAACCTTTGCGCTCCTTGCGGTTAAGTCTTCTATTTTATAAAAAACATTGTATTCATAGTGGTTAAACTAATCCAAATTTAAGTAAAACAAATCACTTGCAATTCCATCTGTCAAAAACTTTCCTTTTTTTGTAGGTTTTAATACGTTTTCATCTATAAAAACCAAATCGTCATTCAAGAATTTCTGAACTTGCGTCATCAAATAATCAGAATAAATAATTCCAAAATCCTTTTCTATTTTATCCAATGAAACACCCCAAATAGTTCGTAATCCAGTCATTATATATTCATTATAGCAATCTGTAATTGTTAGAATTTCTTCTTCATTTGGAAGTTGATTATCTTGTAATGCTTTTATGTAAAGTGAATTATTAGAAACATTCCAACTTCTGGAAATGCCATTATAACTGTGTGCCGAAGGACCAATTCCGATGTATTTTTTGCCAAGCCAATACGACGAATTATTTTTAGAAAAGTAATTTTCCTTTCCAAAATTCGATAATTCATAATGTATAAAGTCATTTGCTTCAAGCTGTTCTACCAAAATAGAAAAATGCTCTTGCGCAATATCATCATTTGGTTTTTCAATTTTTCCAGTCTGAATTAATCTGTGCAAAGCGGTTTTAGGTTCTACTGTTAAAGCGTAACTCGAAATATGCGAAATCCCAAAAGACAATGCTGTTTCGATGTTTTTTTTCCATTTTTCATTGCTCATTCCAGGAATCCCATAAATCAAATCGAGTGAAATATTATCGAAATAATTCGTGGCAATTGCCAAACATTTTTTGGCTTCTTCGGAATTGTGTGCGCGATTCATTAGCTTTAAATCGTCCTCAAAAAAAGATTGAATTCCAATGCTTAACCGGTTGATCTTTGTTTGTGAAAATTCAATAATGCGTTCTTCGGTTAAATCATCGGGATTGGCTTCAATGGTAATTTCAGGGTTTCCGATAACAGAATAATTCTCATAAACGGTATCAATCAGAAATCTTAAATCGGCAACCTGCAATACAGAAGGCGTTCCTCCACCGAAATAAACAGTTTCAACTATTTCATTCTCAAACTCACTTTTTCGCAACTTTAATTCATTGGCAATAGCCAGAACCATTTCGTCTTTCTTCTTCAGTGAAGTCGAAAAATGAAAGTCGCAGTAATGGCACGCTTGCTTGCAAAATGGGATGTGAATGTATATTCCGCTCATAATTTAGTGGTCAGTTTTTAAATTAGTGGTCAGTAGTCAGTTTAAAAAAGTGGTCAGTGGTCAGGGTTTTAGTAGTCAGTGTTTTAATTTAGGATTTTTCTAAACATTTTAAACTTGAATACTGACGAATTTATTTTCACTCCTTTTTCACTCCAAATTTCTCTGGATTTAGAAGCATATAATTTAGAAGTTTTCCTATTTCCATACTCTCTGAAATAAGTTCTTGATAAATTGCATCAGAAATATATTTACAAGATAATGCAAATTCTAACCAAACCTGAGTTTCTGAATTTTCACCATCAGAATCTGTTAATTTGCTGTAAAAATGTTTTGGGTAAATTCGCTTTCGATATGCCTCTGCTATCGTAGCAGGTACACTTCTTGAAGAGCGTCTAATTTGATCTGTTAATGAATAGGTTTCTTCTTTTGGAAAAGTTTTAGTAATCTCAAAAATTCTCATCGCTAATGAAAATGATTTTTTATAAGCCAATAAATCTTGAAATCTCATATTAGTTATTATTAAATTGAATACTATCTTTTATCCGACAACACCTGAACACTAAAAAACTGAACTCTGATCACTTGTTAAAACTTAAAATTATTTTTTTACTCGAGATTCATTATTTTTCACAAAAGCATCCCAGCCAGTATAACTTTTTTCGCCAACTGTTTTTCCTGAATTGAAAAAATGACAAACAGCCGCCGCTAATCCATCGGTACTATCAAGGTTTTTGGGTAATTCTTTAAGTCCTAAAAGTTGCTGTAACATTTTGGCAACTTGCTCTTTGGTCGCATTTCCATTTCCAGTAATTGCCATTTTTATCTTTTTGGGTTCATATTCTGTAATGGGAATATCTCGTGAAAGTCCAGCCGCCATTGCAACTCCCTGCGCTCGTCCGAGTTTCAACATCGATTGTACGTTCTTACCAAAAAAAGGGGCTTCAATAGCAATTTCGTCAGGATGATGCGTTTCGATTAACTCAATAGTGCGTTCAAAAATGATTTTTAGTTTTTGATAATGGTTGTCGTATTTGGACAATTGCAACTCATTTAATTGCAAAAATTCCATTTTCTTACCGATAACTTTTATCAATCCAAACCCCATAATGGTGGTTCCCGGGTCAATTCCTAATATGATTCTCTCTTTTGTCAATTTTGGATTCGTTTCAGTGTTTATTTATTACTTTAGCCCTTTATTATAAATTTATTCAAATTCACCCATTTTTGGGTTGGGCAATATGATTTCAATTTCTCACAAAGCTAAACAATTACTTGTTCTTTTAATCAAACTTTTGATTGTTGGAGGTGCATTTTATTTTATTTACAACCAATTAGCCCATAACGACAAATTAAATTGGGTGCTTTTTGTGGAAAAATTCAACAAAAACAAATCTTTTCTAGGTATTGCATTTATACTTTTATTAAGCGTTTTGAATCGATTTTTCGAGATTTTGAAATGGCAGAATTTAGTTTCATACATCCATA
This sequence comes from Flavobacterium sp., assembly GCA_044373975.1. Taxonomy (GTDB): domain Bacteria; phylum Bacteroidota; class Bacteroidia; order Flavobacteriales; family Flavobacteriaceae; genus Flavobacterium. Next base: position 11,704 of record JBILPJ010000015.1, read on the forward strand.
AAATAACATTATTTGATGCTACTAAACAAGTTTTAGGAGCTTTAACCGCCGGATTGTTTACGCCAAATGGAATAGGAGAATATGCAGGAAAAGCGTTGTTTTTCGAAAAATCTCAAGCAAAGAATATTGTGTTTTTAAATTTGATTTGCAATGGAATTCAATTGATTCTAAGTGTTGTTTTTGGAATTTTTGGTCTTTTATATTTAGGCTACGGTAAATGGGTTTTACTTCTTTTGACAGTAATTCTAGGATTTTTAGTTTTAGGATTTGGATTAAAAAAAGTCAAAATAAAAGGGCATTCAATATCAGATTTAATTCTCAAAATCAATGAAATCCCCAAAAGTATTCATCGAAAAAATAATTATTTGGCAGTTTGTCGCTACTTGATTTTTTCACATCAATACTATTTTCTATTTTTGGCTTTTGATGTGCAATTGCCCTATTTCACTTTAATGGCAACCATTGCAACGGTATATTTTTTAGCCTCGTCATTGCCCACTTTTCAGTTTTTGGATTTTGCTGTAAAGGGAAGTGTTGCCGTTTATTTCTTCGGATTATTGGGCGTCAATGAATGGATTGTCATTTTTATAAGCACTTTGATGTGGTTTCTGAATGTGGTTTTGCCGGTGCTAATTGGAAGTTATTATGTATTAAATTTTAAATCAAAATGGAAGCAATAACAATTTTAATTTACATAAATGTTCTCGTTTATGTAGTTTTCATACTGCAATTAATTTTTGGTTTTTCAAAAATTAAAACTTTTAAATCGGATGTTTTAATTCCAAAAACTTCTTTTTCAATTGTAATTCCGTTTCGAAATGAAGAACAAAATTTACCCGATCTTTTAGACAGTATTTCCAAGTTACATTATCCAAAATCTTTGTTTGAAATCATTTTCATAAATGATGCATCCAATGATAATTCCGAAAATGTACTCACCAAATGGAGATTGGAAAATGGACTTTTTCAAACTACTACTATCGATAGCATTCGCTTGTCTAAATCGCCCAAAAAAGATGCTATTTCAAGAGCAATTCCAATTGTAATTAATGATTGGATTATTACCACGGATGCCGATTGTATGGTAAATGAAAATTGGTTGCTCACCTTAGACAATTATATCCAAAACAATACAGTTTCGATGCTTATTGGGGCAGTTTCCTATACTTGCAAATTCTCTTTTTTACACCAATTTCAACAAATGGACTTGACAAGTTTGCAAGGCGCAACAATGGGAAGTTTCGGAATTAACAAGCCGTTTATGTGTAATGGAGCTAATTTTGCCTATACCAAAAAATTATTCTTATCGTTAAATGGTTTCAAAGGAAACGAAAATATTGCCAGTGGCGATGATGTTTTTTTGCTACAAAAAGCAATAAAATCAAATTCAAATGATGTTCATTATTTAAAATCGCCTTCAAATATTGTTTTTACAAAACCACTAAATAATTGGATTCAACTTTTCTTTCAACGCGTTCGATGGGCTTCTAAAACTACTTCCTACGAAAGCGATTACGGCGAACTTCTGGCAATGGTAGTATTTTTTGGCAATTTAAGTTTGGTTGCAATGTTCTTTTTTTCTGTTTTAGAATTGGCAAATTGGACTCAATTTATTGTATTATTTTGTGTAAAATTCACAATTGATTTTATATTATTATTTAAAACCAATCATTTTTTAAATAAAGGAAAATTCCTATTTCCAATAATTAGCAGTTTTATTTATCCTTTTTTCAGTACCACAGTAGCGTTATATAGTTTGATAGGAACATATAAATGGAAAGGACGAACTTTCAAAAAATAACTATTCTATTTTTAAAATTACGGGTAAAACAAATTGAGTTTTTACAGGTATTCCTCGTTTAATTGCGGGATGAACTTTTGGGAAATCTACCAATCTTGCGTGAAGAATACTGTCTATTTTAATGGTGTCGTAAGCAATGCTGTCTTTTGGAAATTGTGGTTCAAATTTCATAGTTGCATTTGCAAAAATGGTTACTTTCACTTCAATTGTATCTAATTCTGGATACAAAATAGACAAGGTATCAACGCTTAATTTATCCTGAATAGTTTGGGTTAAAAAAGCAAAGAAGCATTGTTTTCGCATAGTTTCATCTTTGATTTTTTCACATTCTGTAAATGACGGAAATTCATCTACTTCATTCCAGTTGATGGCTTTCATTTCTTTGTCTAATAATTCTTTTTTCGATGGCACTTCATTGCCAAAATATTGACAAGAAGCAATTGTAAAAAGTATAAGTAAAGCAATTGCCTTTTTCATATTTGAGGAAATAATAATAAATCAAAATTAAGAAATTAATTTAACAAACCGCTAAAAATGAATTTTTTGAATATTAAATGGAGATAATTTTAAAAAGTCAACATCAAAAATTCATTAATTTTCTATTTATCTAAATATTCTTACTTTTGTAAAATGATAAAATGGATAACAAATATTTTTTCAATAACAAAAAAGGAAGAAAACACGGAGGTTATGAAAAAATTTTTAATTGTAGGACTTGGAAATATTGGTGCTGAATATATAAATACACGCCATAATATAGGCTTTAAAGTGTTGGATTATTTAGCCAAAAAAGAAAGTCTTTCTTTTGAAACCGTTAAATTCGGTGCTTTGACAGAATATAAATTCAAAGGAAAAACAATGTTACTTTTGAAGCCAAATACCTATATGAATCTTAGCGGGAAAGCGGTAAAATTTTGGATGGATAAGGAGAAAATCTCTTTGGAAAACATCTTAATAATCACCGACGATTTAAATTTATCTTTTGGAACTATAAGAATCAGACCTAAAGGCAGTGATGGCGGGCATAACGGATTGAAAAACACAACGCTTGTTCTTAACACACAAGAGTATGCAAGGTTTCGATTTGGTATAAGTGATGAATTCAAAAAAGGAAAACAAGTAGATTATGTTCTTGGAGAATGGGATGAATCTGAAAAGGAAAAACTTCCTGAACGATTAGAATTAGCTTCGGAAATCATTAAATCTTTTGGCTCGGCAGGTTTAGAAAACACAATGACTTCTTTTAATGGGAAATAAAAAAAAGGGGAAAACTAATTAAAGTTTTCCCCTTTTTAACTTGCAATATTATTATTCTATAATAATTCTCTTAACTACTTTTTTGTCTCCATCTTGAACAGTTACTAGATAAATCCCGGCTTGAACTTGGTCAAGTTGTACGTTTTGAGAGAACAATCCCGTATTGCTATATTTGTTATTCAAAATTGTTCTTCCTCTCATATCGTGAACTAAAATAGACACTTCTTTATTTGAGGTTGAATCAAATTGAACGGTAAAGTTTCCTTTATTTGGATTTGGATACAATGCAAAGTTGGCTAATGTATTGTCGGAAATTCCCATTGTTGCAGGTTGTAATTTACATAGATTTAAACTCCAGTTATTAATTGCTCCACCATCTTCATTGTAAGGGTCTAAAACTTTTAATTGCCAAGTTCCATTCATGGTTTGCCCGTTAAAACCTGTTAAAGATTGTAAAGGAATGATTGTTCCTGAAATTGCTGGGTTCGTAGCGCATACTAAAGATATTCCTGAATCGTCAAATGTCGCCGTAATATTGGCTCTAGCAGAACTAGTACAAGGTCTTGTAACTAATTGAATTTCTGTTCCAGCGGGACTGATTAATGATACCGTCATATCATTTACCCAAGTATGGCTTATATTAATAGTAACATTAACATCTGAAATTACATCGGTAGAAGGAACATTTAATGTTGATATAAATGGTGTTGTATTCGCTATTAAAGGGATTGTAATAGGGACATTAGTGGATACATATGTATCACAAAGAATTTGACCCGTTGTAAATTTATAACCATCACTATAGGACCCTATACATGAGGGGTTCTTTGGAATTACTCTCCAAAAATAGTTGCTTGATTCTAATAAACCCGAAACTGTATAACTATTAGTAGTTACGGATGCCGTTCTAATGATATTTGTAAATGCTATATCAGTTGCTACTTGAACATCATAAGTCGTTGCTGCAGCATTTGCAGTCCAAGTTAATGTTGATGATAAAGGGTTTATTGTAGTGGCTAAATTAACTGGACTAGTTAGCGTTTGAGTTCCAAAATTAGGACTAAATACTTCTAAATAAAATGGTGCCGTTTTAGTAGTTGCACCCGCCGAGGTTGCGGTTACAGTAATTAAATTTACACCTAATGTAGCAGCTCCAGTTGTGGTTACTGTCATCGTTACATTTCCAGTTGTTGTTCTTGAAGTTGGATTAAATGAAACCGTAACTCCTGCTGGCAATGTTCCAGCACTAAAAGTTGTAGTTCCTGTAAATCCTGCATAAGTAGAATAAGTAAAGGTATAAGTTGCACCATTTCCTTGACACGCTTGTTTGGTTTGTTGTTCTGCTATACCATTGAATCCTACAGCAAAACTGTTTGTAGCTGCTGTTATTGGAAAGTTATTATTTGATATATCATAAAAAATATGATTGTACCCTTTAATCAAAATTCTATTTGTAGTACCCACAATATTAGGCACAGTAATAACTTCCGAACCATCATTTGGTACTTTACTAGCTAATAATATTGGGTAAGTAAAAGTTCCTGCGGCAGTATTAACATCTGTAGAAAGGTAAATATCAACAAAAGCAGCATTAATACCATTAGCAGTTGAACCCGCAAAATTCCATGTTACTGTTTGATTGCTCCCGCCGAGCCATGTTACTGCTGTTATATTTGGAGAGGTTACTGAAAAAGGACCAACTCCTGAAGCTGCACTAACATTAACAATCATTCCGTCAGTATCTGTTAATCCTCCGCCTGCAACATTGTCTCTAGCTGTGAAAGCAAAAGTTAGTGACCTAGATACCGAGCTAAGAGCTTCAACTTTAAATGTTGAGTTAGAAGCATTTGTAGTTGCTGAATTGGCAACAACACTTTTCATTGTTGGAAAATATCTTACTGGAGATGAAACTGGGGTAAATGACCTCCAATTTGGGCCAAGTACTTTAAGTGCAGCAGCAGCACTTGTTGTTTGATTTGCAACATCGGCTGTATTTATTTGTTCCCAACAGTAAGAAAGTGCGTTTCCGTTTGGGTCAGTTCCAGTTCCTGTCAACATAAATGGAGTACTTTTAGGAATTGTATAATCGGCTCCTGCATTTACAACAGGTGCTAAATTAGAAATTGGTGTTCTTATAGGACACGTTTTATCAATCATATTATTTTCAACTTGAAAAATGGTAGCATAATGAAAATAAGCGTCTGAATTAGCTTGAACATCTGTATTTCCTGTAATTCCAGCATATCCCATGATTGTAGAACCTGAGCCTACTTCCATATTCACGCCATTTGCTTCAGCGCTATGAGAAAAAGTATGATTTCCTCCAAATTGATGGCCCATTTCGTGCGCTACAAAATCAATATCAAATGTATCTCCACTTGCCGAGCCTGAACCAGGAGAAGTAATTCCACTTCCTTTTTGTCCATCAACACAAACACAACCGATACAACCTGCGCTACCACCACCACCAGAAGCTCCAAATAAGTGTCCAATATCATAGTTTGCCTCCCCAATGACTGATGTTAAAGTATTTTGCAATTCTCCATTCCAAGTTGCTGGAAATGATGAAGGGTTAGTTACTGTTGCATAGGGATCTGTTGATGCGTTTGTAAAAATAACAGCGTCATTAGGGATCATATTCAAATGAATGGCAAAATCTCTTTCAAAAACACCGTTTACACGAGACATTGTTGCATTCATTTGGGCTCTAGCTAATGCTTTTGTACCGCCAAATGAAGTTGTGTATTCTGCAGTGCAAGAAAGTGCTAATCTAAAAGTTAGTAATTCTGAAGTGCTTGAACGTTGGGTATTTGCAATTTCTTTTCTTACCGATTCTGAAATTCCATTGTCTTCAGTACGACAAGTAAAACCACTTTTTCTACTTGATGAGTTATAGATTGCATAAACCTTTCCGTCTGCAGAATAAGGTTCCATAAATTCGTTTCTAGTGTCTGTTCTAAAAACCATTGTTTGAATTCCTTGCGGAGAAATACTCATTCTAAGTATTGCATATTTATCTTGCAAACTTTTTCCTATATAAGCACGAATATCTGGATTTTGTGCTTGAAAATCAGGTGTGAAATTTGACGCTTCAAAAACCTCAAATTGTTCTAATCCACCTTGTTTGTTAGGTAAAGAAATTATTACTCCATTTCTTGATACGAAACGATCTTGAGCGTTTGATAAAATTTGTTTCATTGAGTTGAAGTTCAAATCGTACAAATCAAAGTCTGTTGGGAAATCAGGTCTTTCAATGTTTTTTGAAGTAGCCAAAATAGTTCCTTTGTGTTTGCTCCATAACATATCTGTTTGTGCTTGTAAATTACAAAACATAAAAAGAGATGCAAATGCAACTAGTAATAGTTTTTTCATTATTTATGAGATTAGTTTGGGGATTAAAAATCAAAAATAAAGCTTTAATATGAATAATTAAACAATTCTTCGGATTTAACACATTATTTTAACAAAAAATAAATTAGTTAAATAAAAAAAAGAGTTTTTAAATCAATAAAACTTCACTTATTTATTAAGTTTAAGTTTTTAACTAAAAAAGTATTTTAATATGTGGTTACAATAGTACTATTCAAAATTTATTGATTTAAAAGGAAATATTAATTCCCTTTTCTTAATATAAAAAGTATTGAAATTTTATCATCAGAAATTGTAATTGGATATTTGCCTTTTTTAACCTTGGGATATTTAACATCTAAATTCAATTCTTCCAAGGTTAATTTATTAAAAATATAATCTTCTTTTTTATAAAAATAGACGATTTCATCCTCTTTAAATTCACTAAACGCCTTGCCAGCAATTAGAATTTCCATTTCTAATGAAATTGAATTTCGCTTTATAACCATATTCAAATTTCTTAAATTTCCTTTTAATTCACTTTTTGAATCATTTTTTAAAAAAGAGAAATGTTCAAGATTTGAAAACGGAGTGGTTGTGTAAATTTTTTCAAATCCAGCACCATCCTTATTTTCCTTATCTTTATTGCTTAGGGGAAAATGAACTACAATATTGTTTTTGTCGGGGGATAATAAATTTTCCATAATAAATTATTGATATATTATTGGCAAAAATAGTTTATTAAAAAAACAAAACGTTTAAACAAAACATAAATTAATAAACATTTAAGAGGTGTTTTGTTGTAATATAAAAAAAATTCATTTGTATATCTCAGGAACAGCATATTCACAATCTGGTTTTATGTAGTATCAGAAAATTACCGCTTTTGAGAAATCAAAATAAACAGTACATTAGCAAAAATACTATTCGCATTTTAAAATTAAAAAAATATGAAAAAATACATAAAACAACTTTTGCTTTTATCGCTTTTAATTTTATTGACTTTTTGTGCTACAAAAGAAAACCTTAAAGCAACATTTCCTCAAGAAATTGCGTCAATGTCATTTGAAAAATGGACTGGTGGAAGAAGGGAAACCGGAAGTGGAACAAAAGTAAGTATCGAATTTAAAAAACCACTTCAAAAAAACATTCACTTACAGAAAATCTATTTTCAAAATCAAGAAACTGAAATTGTTCAAGAAAATGAAACAAAATATAGCGCAAGTTTTTATTCCAATGCTTTATATCGGGAACAACATTCTTCAGATGCGGCGTCTAAAAATTTCAATTTGAAAGACAATGAAGCCGTAATTGAATATAAAAATCAGAGCAAAACTTATTTTTATAAATGTAGCAATATCAAAGAAATTCCAATGATTATGTATGAATAGGCAAAAACTACCAAAAATTACTTATTTTTGTTTCTTTCAAATCATAAATAACAACCTTGAGCATTTATAAAAGTCTTTTCAAACAAACTGCCATTTACGGACTCGCAACGGTTTTGCCGCGAATGTTCAGCTTTTTGTTAGTGCCACTTTACACCGATTTGCTTCCAAAAGCAGCCTACGGGCAAGTCACCATTATTTTTGCTTTGATGATTTTTTTCAACGTGATTTTGGCGTATGGAATGGAAACCACCTTTTTCAGATTTTACAACAATGAAACTGACAAAAAAGCAGTAATCGAAACCACGACAGTTTCTATATTTTGGTCAACGTTGCTCTTCCTTTTCCCTGCTTTATTACTAAAAAATTACCTCGCCGAATTATCAGGAATCGATGTGCAATACATTATTTATACCATCTGGATTTTAGTCTTAGATGCTTTAGTAATTGTGCCTTTTTCAAAACTTCGAGCCTATCAAAAACCAATGATTTATGCCCTAATAAAGGTTGGAAACGTGGTGCTTTTCTTCTCTTTAAATGTTTTCTTTTTAATCTACTTACCCAAAATTGCTCAAGCAAATCCAAACAGTTTTCTGGGGTCGTTATACACCGAAAATTTTGAAGTTGGCTATATTTTTGTTTCCAATATTATAGCAAGTTTACTAACATTTATTGCGCTTTCGCCGAATTATTTCCACGTAAATTGGAATTTCGATTTCAATCTTTGGAAACGAATGATGCGCTACGGATTACCAATAATGATTGCGGGAATTGCCTTTGCTATCAACGAACAATTCGATAAAATCTTATTGTGGAAATTGCTTCCCACCGATATCGCAGAAGCCGAAGTTGGCGTATATTCCGCCTGTTATAAACTCGGATTGTTCATGGTTTTGTACCGAACCGCCTATACTTTAGGAATTGAACCCTTCTTTTTCAGTCACGCCAAAAACGAAAATGCGCCCCAAACGTATGCCACAATAACCAAATATTTCGTAATTTTTGGGTCATTTATTTTGTTGTCCGTAATCGTTTTTGCTGACATTTTAAAATATTTTATGATACGTGATTCATCCTATTGGGAAGCTATGAAAGTCGTTCCGCTAATCATTTTGGCGAATTTTTTCCTCGGAATTTACACCAATTTATCCGTCTGGTACAAACTCATCGACAAAACTTATATTGGCGCTTATATTTCCATCATCGGAGCAATCGTAACGCTGGTTTTGAACTTTTTATTAATCCCAACAATGAGTTATTACGGCTCTGCAATCGCCACAATTGCTGCCTACGGAACTATGATGAGTATTTCTTATTTTCTCGGTAATAAATATTATCCAATTCCCTACGACATCAAAAAAATCACTGGATATTTAGGTTTATCCATCCTTTTTTCCATAATTTCATTCTATTATTTCCGTGAAAATTACTTCGTCGGAATCCCGTTATTGCTAGCATTTTTGTATTTTATATATTACAACGAAAAAGAAACATTGAACAAAATTTTAAAACGTAAGAAT
>JBILPJ010000107.1:0-7967 GCA_044373975.1 Flavobacterium sp.
TTTAGCAACATTTACCGTTATTGCAGCGATACTTCCAATGGCGTTTGTGTCAGGAATGATGGGGCCTTATATGAGTCCAATGCCGATTGGTGCTTCGATTGCAATGATTTTATCTTTGTTTGTGGCATTGACCGTGACACCTTATTTAGGATATCATTTATTACAAGAAAAAGAAACGCAAGAACATAAAGTTGCCGAAGGTTTAGAAACGAGTTGGATTTACAAAATTTACAACAAACTAGAGTATCCATTCTTGGAAAGCAGTATGAAAAGACGAGTTCTTTTAGGAATTACTGTTTTGCTATTGATAGGTTCTGTGACGATGTTTTTCACGAAATCGGTGGTGGTAAAAATGCTACCATTCGATAATAAAAACGAATTCCAAGTGGTGGTTGATATGCCCGAAGGAACAACTTTAGAACGAACTGCGGCGGTGACTAAAGAAATTGCACAGTATTTATCGACCAAACCAGAAGTGGTAGATTATCAGAATTATATTGGGACTTCGGCACCGATTACTTTCAACGGATTAGTACGTCATTATGATTTGCGTGGTGGTAGTAATATGGCTGATATTCAGGTGAATTTATTGCATAAAGACGAAAGAAAAATGCAAAGTCACCAGATTGCAAAAGAAATGCGTCCTGAAATTCAGAAGATTGCTAAGAAATATGGTGCGAATGTAAAAATCATCGAAGTGCCGCCAGGACCACCTGTTTTATCTACTTTGGTAGCTGAAATATATGGTCCTAATTATAAAGATCAGATAAAAGTAGCCAATCAGGTGAAAGGTATTTTGGAAAAAACATCGGATATTGTTGATATCGATTGGATGGTTGAAGACAATCAAACGGAATATAAATTAGAAGTCGATAAGGAAAAAGCGATGTTGAACGGTATTGCACCGCAACAAGTAGTTGGAAACTTAACCTATTTATTGAAAGAATATCCTGTTTCGAATTTGTATGATGAAAATTCAAATGACAATGTTGGGATTGTACTTTCGCTTGACGACAAAGACAAAACGAGTTTGCAAGACATTCAAAATTTGAAAATAAAAGGAAGCGAAGGAAACATGATTCCCGTAAGTGATTTGGTAAAAGTGAAGGTAGATACTTTGCAGAAAACCATCTACAGAAAAGATCAAAAACGCGTGGTTTATGTAACGGCTGATATGGCTGGTGGATTAGAAAGTCCTGTTTATGCTATTTTAGGAATGAATGAAAAATTAGCCAAAATGAACGTTCCGAAAGGTTATAAAGTCAATGAATTATACATGGAACAACCCTCAGATGAAAGTGATTTCACTGTAAAATGGGATGGAGAATGGCAAATTACTTTGGAAGTTTTCCGTGATTTGGGTGTGGCATTTATGGTGGTAATCGTAATTATTTACATGCTGATTGTGGGATGGTTTCAAAACTTTAAAACACCAATTGTAATGATGCTTGCCATTCCACTATCATTAATCGGAATTGTATTTGGTCACTGGTTATTGGGTGCGTTTTTTACAGCTACTTCTTTTATTGGAATGATTGCTTTAGCTGGAGTTATGGTTCGAAATTCGGTATTGCTGATTGATTTTATCGAAATCCGATTGAATGAAGGTGTGCCTTTGAAACGTGCTATTATTGAAGCGGGAGCAGTAAGAACAACGCCAATTTTATTGACAACAGGAGCGGTAGTCATTGGAGCATCAATAATATTGTTTGATCCGATATTTCAAGGATTGGCTATTTCGTTAGTATTTGGCGCAGTAGTTTCAACAATATTAACCTTATTAGTAGTGCCAATCATCTATTATATAACGGAGCGTAAAAAATGGGAAAAATAAAAATAGTTTAAAGTCTAAGGTTTAAAGTTGCAGAACCTTAAACCTAAACTTTGAACCTTAAACCTTAAACAAAAAATATATGAAACTACTTATCATTACTGCAATCAAAGAATTTGAAAAAGACGTGTTAAAAATTCTTAAAAAAGGGGAGGTAAAGACCTTTACTTTCAAAGAAGTCAAAGGATTCAAAGATTTATCGGAAGAAGCATTAGAGAGTAATTGGTTTGCATCCGAAATGAATATTAACGAATCGATTTTATTTTATGCCTTTGTAAAAAAGGAAAATGTAGAGTCTGTTTTTGAATTAGTAAAAACATTTAACGAGCAACAAGAATCGATGTCGCACATCCATTTGGCTTCATTAAATATAGAAAAATCAAATTAATAAATAAAGTATCTCGGGACAAAGCCATAAAAGGTAATGGTAAATTTAAACACAGATTTCACAGATTTCCACAAACAAAAATTTGTGAAAATCTGTGGAATCTGTGGCAAAAAAAACACGAAGCAAAGCTTCGAGTAATTTAATTCAAACATTTTAAAATCAATTTATTATGAAAAATAGAATCGTTAGAGGAATAGCAGGAAGTTTTATATTGATAAGCATCGTTTTATCAATTTATGTAAACCAAAATTGGTTGTGGTTTACCGTATTTGTAGGAGCTAATTTATTGCAATCTTCCTTAACAAAATGGTGTTTGATGGAAGATATTTTAACCAAATTAGGAGTGAAGGATTAAATCCAAAACCATTCTTTTAATAACTTTTTGCCAGAAACTTTTACTGTTTTAACTTTTAAACTTATATTTGTTTCAAACAACAAGTTATGGCAGGAAATAGTTTTGGAACACTCTTTAAATTAACCACTTTTGGCGAATCCCACGGAGACGCTTTAGGTGGAATTATAGATGGATGTCCAGCAGGAATAACTTTGGATTTCGAAGCCATTCAACACGAAATGACCCGCAGAAAACCTGGTCAATCGGCAATTGTAACGCAACGAAAAGAAGACGATGAAGTGCAGTTTTTATCAGGCATTTTTGAAGGTAAAACCACGGGAACTTCTATCGGTTTTATCATTCCAAATACCAATCAAAAATCCGATGATTATTCAGATATAAAAAATACCTACCGACCAAGTCACGCCGATTATGTCTATGAAAAAAAATATGGTTTGCGCGATTATCGTGGTGGTGGACGAAGTTCAGCTCGCGAAACTGCCAGTAGAGTAGTGGCGGGAGCAGTTGCAAAACAGCTACTTCCCAATATCAAAATCAACGCTTTTGTCTCTTCTGTAGGAACTATTTTTTTAGATAAACCCTACCAAGATTTGGATTTTTCCAAAACCGAATCCAATCCTGTTCGTTGTCCCGACGAAGCAACTGCGGCAAAAATGGAAGAACTTATTCGTGATATTCGCAAGCAAGGCGACACTATTGGCGGCACAATTACCTGCGTTTTACAAAATGTTCCGTTGGGTTTAGGCGAACCCGTTTTCGATAAATTACACGCCGATTTAGGCAAAGCAATGCTATCTATCAACGCTGTGAAAGGCTTTGAATATGGCAGCGGTTTCTGTGGCGCACAAATGAAAGGCAGCGATCACAACGATTTATACAATCCTGATGGCACTACAAAATCCAATTTATCAGGGGGAATTCAAGGCGGTATCTCGAACGGAATGGACATTTATTTCCGTGTTGCTTTCAAACCCGTCGCCACTTTAATCCAAAAACAAGAAGTCTTAGACAATCAAGGGAATATCGTCGAACTACAAGGAAAAGGGCGTCACGATCCGTGTGTGCTTCCCCGCGCAGTGCCTATCGTTGAAGCGATGGCAGCACTAGTTCTCGCCGATTTCTATTTAATTAACAATATTTATCAATAGTTTTATTAGAAGCTAATCCTGCTTTCCGTTGCAATCATTTTTCAAAAACAGCATTTTTGTAACAAGTAAAAAGAGCTTCTAAAGTCGCTTTTTTACTCTAACAAAAATTGCCGTTTTCTTAAAAAATAATTTCCACTTCAATCAGGGCTATTCACAAAAATCCAATTTAATATGAACAATCCCGAATCTCAAAAGAAATCCCTAAAAGGAAACCTAACCTTCCAAATCCTAATCGCAATGCTTTTAGGCGGTATTCTTGGAATCATAATTCACAACAACCTCACTGAAAGCGGTGCAAAAGAATTCAGCGGCTACATCAAATTGCTCGCAACCATCTTCATCCGATTGGTGCAAATGATAATTTCGCCTTTAGTATTTTCAACATTAGTCGTTGGAATTGCAAAACTTGGCGACATCAAATCCGTAGGTAGAATTGGAGGAAAAGCAATGGGTTGGTTTTTCACAGCGTCCTTTATTTCATTATTAATTGGAATGTTTTGGGTAAATGTTTTGAAACCAGGCGAAGGATTAAATTTATCCAATGTCGATGTAACAACCGCAAGTGAAGTTACTGAGAAAACACAAGCATTTTCAGCTCAAAATTTCATCGAACACATTATTCCTAAAAGTATTGTGGAAGCAATGGCAACAAATGAAATCCTGCAAATCGTAATTTTCTCAATCTTTTTTGGATTGGCTGCAGCCGCAATTGGCGACAATTCAAAACCAGTTGTAAATGCCTTAGATAAATTATCGCACATCGTTTTGAAAATGGTGAATTACGTAATGAAATTCGCCCCAATAGGAGTTTTTGGAGCCATTGCGGGAGTTTTTGCCATTAGAGATTTCAATGAATTACTATTGACTTATGCCAAATTTTTCGGTTCCTTTTTAGTCGGAATTTCTACACTTTGGTTTATTTTGGTTTTGGTAGGATACATTTTCCTGAAATCAAGAATGAGCATTTTACTTAAAAGAATCGTAAGCCCAATCGTAATCGCCTTTAGCACCACAAGTTCCGAAGCGGTATTTCCAAAACTAACCGAAGAATTAGAACGTTTTGGTGTCAAAGACAGAATCGTCTCGTTTATGCTGCCCCTCGGCTATTCCTTCAACCTCGACGGAAGTATGATGTACATGACTTTTGCCAGCATTTTTATTGCGCAGGCTTATGGAATCCCTTTGGATTTACCAACACAATTCACCATGCTTTTTGTTTTAATGCTCACCAGCAAAGGGATTGCAGGAGTTCCAAGAGCGAGTTTGGTGGTCGTTGCCGCAACGTGTGGAATGTTCAAAATTCCCATTGAAGGCATCGCATTAATCCTTCCAATCGACCATTTTTGCGATATGTTCCGCAGCGGAACCAATGTTTTAGGAAATGCTTTGGCAACTTCTGTAGTTGGAAAATGGGAAGAAAAAGACTAATTACAAGTAGCTTGTTTTTGTTTCTAGTTGGCGGTTGTTATTAATCTGTTTGCGGAAGCTATATTTCTAATTGCGGAAGTCCTATTTCTCTCTGCGGATTGAATAATTCTAAACGAGGTTGAAATAATTCTAAACGCAGAGAAAATAAATCTTATTGCGGTAGTATTAATCTTGTTTGCGAAGCTAACAATCCTTTCTGCGTTTAGTATTTTTCTTTTAGCGGTTTGCATAATCGTAAAGGTGGGTGATACTTTTCTGTTTTGGGTTATATTATTTTTTTGCTTTCTTAAATTCTATTCCTTTTACTTTTGCAAATTGTGGACTGGATGCTCCGAAAAGTGATTTGATATATTTTTTAACTTCGGTTGCTATTCCTACCAATCCTGTGTCTGTTCCGTATAATGTATTGTTTCTTGCAATTCTTGAATTGCTTATGTTGGTGTATGCAGTTGCTACTTCGTTATTTTTAACTGTTAAGTTGGTTTACATTGCTGTAAGCGTTATGGGAAGTAGTTGGCGGGATATACCAATTAAATAAATTCAGATTGACAAAATATAAAAACAAGAAAAATGATTAATCTGTTAGCCCCGATTGAGGCGTTATCCTCGCAGCGAAGCGAAGAGATATAGCCGAAAGCGGGAATTGCAATTCCAAATACAAGAGGACAATTCGCTCCAAAAGAAAAGTTTATTGTTATTGATAAATCTGTAGAAATCACTAAAATCTGCAGCCAAAACCGTTGACCAATCAATGGGGAATACTTGGTTTGCTGCCCTTAACAGTGTTAATACTCTAAGAAATCTTAGCAAAGACGGACGGAATTTCAAGGACTGGAGATTACCAACTCTTTTTGAATTAGATGAAATGTATGCTGCGCGATTGGGAATTGGTAATTTGGGTGCATACTATTGGGGCGGTATTGAGAATACTTCGACTAAATCATATTTTTTCAATTTTTTCAATGGGAACAACGACTATGCGAGTAAGCCAAACACATTCAAAGTGCGAAGAGTTAGGGCTTTTTAATTATTTTTCCATTACCTTCTTCAAAGGGTGGGTTGATGAAATTGATATATTAATGATAGTATTTATTTAGGGAAATTATTTTATCTACTATGGTTTATAATGGCTTGTTTGTATTTTGTAAATTGAATGCCAATTCAAGGGAAGTGGACTCGCTCAAACTTATATTAAAAACCCCGACAATTTCTTGTCAGGGCTTATTGTAATTGATTTAAATCTAAAGAATTAGAATTTCAAATTTACTGTTAAATCGAAATCATCGTAGATTGCTTTGTCGCCTAAATTGTCGAAAAAGCTACCTGAACCATATTTTATATCATATTTAGTTCTGTTGATTTTTACGTTTGCAGTTGCAGAATTTGCAGTTGTTGCAAGGTCAAAAGTTACAGGATTTGTGATTCCTTTTACAGTTAAATCGGCAGTAACTGTATAAACTCCTGCACTTTTAGCGGCAACAGTTTTGAAAACTAAAGTAGAGGTTGGGAATTTTTCAGTACCAAAAAAATCTTCTGATTTCAAGTGACCGTCTAATTTCTCTTTTCCTTGACCCGCTTTTAAGTCGGTTGTTGTCATAGAAGTCATATCAACGGTGAAATTTCCGCCTACAACATTTTTTCCTTTGAAAGTTAATGCACCTTCTTTAAGGTTAATAGTTCCTTCGTGTTGTCCAGTTACTTTTTTCCCAACCCAAGAGATTGAACTTTTTGTAGCGTCAACTTTTTTTGTTTGTGCAGTTATTGTTGCTGTTCCGAAAGCTACTAATAATGCGATTGCAATTGTTTTAAAATTTTTCATTGTTTAATTGATTTTAGTTAATAATTATAGTGTTAAAAATAAATCCTCGTTTGATTTCCGAACTTTTTTGTTGTGCTGAGTAGCATCCTCTTCGTGACGGTATCCAATTGTTGCAACAACTGCAGCGTTCAGATTTAGTTCGTCTAAACCTAATATTTCATTGAATTTTTTAGCGTCGAAACCTTCCATTGGCGTAGCGTCAATTTTTAATTCGGCTGCTGCATTAAGCAAATTACCTAGTGCTAAATACGTTTGTTTTGCAGTCCAAATTACTTTTGCGTCAGCAGGAATTGGGTTTACAGCACCTTTCATATAATCGCCAAAACCTGTTAAAGCTTCAACCGGAACACCTCTTGTTTCGCTCACGTTTTTGATATAGGCATCGATATCTGAATCGTTTACTACCGTTTGATTTGCAAAAATAATTAGGTGAGATGCATCTGTAATTTGTGTTTGTCCCCAAGCAAAAGGCAATAATTTAGCTCTTAATTCTGGGTTTTCAACAATTATTACTTTGTAAAGTTGCAATCCAAAAGAAGATGTACTTAATCGAATTGCTTCTTTTAAGAAATTTAAATCTTCGGTTGATATTTTTTTAGTTGCATCGAATTTTTTTGTGGCATAACGCCAATTTTGATTTTCTAAGAAAGTGCTCATTTGTTATTTATTATTTATTGATTTCTAATTTTTTCTAAAAGGAAGTTTAATTGTTCCAATTCTGGATTTGATAAATTTTGAACTATTTTTTTTTCATAAACGATTACTTTTGGATCTAATTCTGTTAAAACCGACAATCCTTTTTCAGTAATTAAAACGTCTATTTTTCTTCTATTTGATTTACAAACGGTTCGTGTTACCAATTCTTTTAAAAGCAATTTGTCAACTAAACGTGTCGTATTACTGGTTTTAGCGAGCATTCGTTCTTGAATAACGCACATGTTCGCAGGATTTCCTTTTTGACCTCGTAATATTCTTAAAACATTATATTGTTCGCTTGA
>JBILPJ010000108.1:0-7919 GCA_044373975.1 Flavobacterium sp.
ACAGTGATACATTATTTTGTCTACCAAAGTTGTTTTACCGTGATCGACGTGGGCAATAATTGCAATGTTTCTAATAGATTCCATCTGTGATTTTTAATGGGTGCAAAGGTACACTTTATTTTTACATAATCCTCATTAATTATTGAGTACCGCCTTCTTTACTTGCAGATAGTGACTTTACATCTATAATCTTAACGTTAAATTAATAGAAAAAATCCTTTTTTGGATGTTTGAAAAGTGTTATAAACGACAAAAGCTTCCGAATTATCGGAAGCTTTTGTGTATAAAAGTGATTTACTAATTACAGTTTTGCAACGTGCTTAGTTAATTTAGATTTTAAATTTGATGCTTTGTTATCGTGAATGATATTTTTCTTAGCTAATTTATCGATCATAGAAATAACACTTGATAATTTAGATACTGCATCTGTTTTATCAGTAGCAATTCTTAATGCTTTGATTGCATTACGAGTTGTTTTATGTTGGTATCTGTTTAATACTCTTCTTTTTTCGTTACTTCTAATTCTCTTTAAAGCTGACTTATGATTTGCCATTTTACTTGTTTTTTTTTTAAATTATTTATAAAATATCAGTTAAAAAAGAAAAACCTCCCACAATTATTTATATAATCACTTTGGTTTTAACTAATAAAACAAAAACTCGAGACACAAGTTTGAATTTTACAAAACTTATTTACAACTAATTTGTAGTCCGTGGGAGAATCGAACTCCCATTTCTTGGATGAAAACCAAGTGTCCTAACCGGTAGACGAACGGACCAATAAATCGCATTAATTAAAAAGTTGTAGTCCGTGGGGGAATCGAACCCCCCTTTCCTGGATGAAAACCAGAGATCCTAACCGATAGATGAACGGACCGAGCTTTTGTAATGCGGATGCAAAAATACAACTATTTTTTATTTGCACAATAGCTGAAGTATGTTTTTTTATTTTTTTTAATATGCCTTCGCAAATAATACTCTTCCAACTGATGGACTACCAGTAAAAACACAGCTTCCCACCTCTTCTACTCTATCCAAAGGAATACATCTTATGGTTGCTTTGGTCAAATCCTTAATTTTTTCTTCTGTCTCAGGGGTTCCATCCCAATGTGCTGATACAAAGCCACCTTTGCTATCTAAAACCGATTTCAACTCGTCAAAACTATTAACTTCTGTAATGTGGGTGTCTCGATAATTTAGTGCTTTATCGAACAAATCTTTCTGAATTTGCGCCAATAAATCGCTAATATAGATTTCAATTCCGTCTTTTGAAACGATTTCCTTTGTCAAAGTATCTCGTCTTGCAACCTCAAAAGTTCCGTTTTCTAAATCTTTTGGACCAACAGCAATTCGAATTGGAACTCCTTTCAATTCCCATTCGGCAAATTTGAAACCTGGTTTTTGAGTAGTTCTATTGTCATATTTTACAGAAACATTCAATTTCTTTAAAGCCAACATTACGACATTTACAGCAGTAGAAATTTCTTCTAATTGCTCATCTGATTTATAAATTGGAACAATAACCACTTGAATTGGTGCTAAATTTGGTGGCAATACCAATCCTTGATCATCAGAATGCGTCATTACAAGCGCACCCATCAAACGAGTTGAAACCCCCCAAGAAGTTCCCCAAACATATTCCTGCTTCCCTTCAGCAGTTGCGAATTTAACATCAAATGCTTTGGCAAAATTCTGACCTAAAAAGTGTGAAGTTCCCGCTTGCAATGCTTTTCCGTCTTGCATCAACGCCTCAATACAATAGGTTTCGTCGGCACCAGCAAAACGTTCTGTTTCTGTTTTCAATCCTTTTATAACTGGAATTGCCATAAAATTTTCAGCAAATTCAGCATATACGTGCATCATTTTTTCTGATTCTTCTAATGCCTCTTGTTTTGTTGCGTGTGCCGTATGTCCTTCCTGCCATAAAAATTCGGCAGTTCTAAGGAACAATCTCGTTCTCATTTCCCAACGCACTACATTTGCCCATTGGTTTATTAATAAAGGTAAATCTCTATACGATTGTACCCACCCTTTATATGTTGACCAAATAATTGCTTCGCTTGTAGGACGAACAATAAGTTCCTCTTCCAATTTTGCATTGGGATCAACCATTAATTTACCTGGTTTGTCAGGATCGTTTTTTAATCGGTAATGTGTTACAATAGCACATTCTTTGGCAAAACCTTCCGCATTTTTCTCTTCTGCTTCAAACATACTTTTAGGTACAAATAAAGGAAAATAAGCATTTTGATGTCCTGTTTCCTTGAACATTCGATCTAATTCTGCTTGCATTTTTTCCCAAATTGCATAACCATACGGTTTGATTACCATACAACCTCGTACGCCTGAGTTTTCGGCAAGGTCGGCTTTGACAACTAACTCATTATACCATTTTGAATAATCCTCGAATCTTGTTGTTAAGTTCTTGCTCATGATGAAATAGTTTGGCACTAAAATTGTTTAACTAAATTTAACTAAATAGTTCCGCAAAACTAACTATTTTTGTAATGACCAACAATAAAAATACGTATATATGAAAACTAATTATTTTTCTTCAGCAAAATCAATCACCATTTATTCTATTATTGGGTTGATAAGTGTCGTAATGGCTTCCTGTGGATCCTACAAAAACAGTTCGTATTATGACAAAGATGGTATTTATGGTTCCGATGAAAGTCGAAAAGAAACTAAAGTAGTAAATCAAGATAGTGATAAATACAAAGAATATTTCAGTTCCCTAAGAGAAGAAAGTCAACAAGAGGAAGTTTTCACTGATGTAGATACTTATTCTACCTATAAAGACACTGTAAACATCAATAAAAACAACACTACTGAAAGCTATTCTTCGGGATACGCTGGTTGGGGAAATAACCAACAACCAATAAATGTCACAATATATGACAACAATTGGGGATGGAATAATTTTGGCTATGGTTCTTCTTGGAATTATGGCTGGAATTGGAATTTAGGTTGGAATTCTTGGTATGGCCCAAACATTGGATATGGCTGGGGTTGGAACAATTGGTATGGTCCTGGTTACGGTTATTATGGTTGGGGATACAATAATTATTATAACGGATATTATGGCAACTATTATGGTGGTTATTATAATGACAATTATTCTTACAATAACGGAATTAGAGGGCGTTACAGACGAGACAACGGCAGATATTCCATTGGAAGAACCGATAATGGAATACGAAATAATAATTCTGTAAGAGGAAATTCTGTTTACAATGGCGTTAGAAATTCAAATGGAATAACTCCGAGAAGAAATGAAACGTCAACTCCGAGAAATACAACTCCAAGAGGCGAAATTTCTAATCCAAGAAGTTACACACCAACAAGAACTGAAAATAGTACTCCAAGAAATTATACGCCAACAAGATCAGAAACTCCAACTCCAAGAAGTGAAAGTTCTACTCCGAGAAGCGAGAATGTAACTCCTAGAAGTTATACTCCTACACGAACAGAATCTTCAAGTCCAAGAAGTTATACTCCAAGTTCAAACTCAGGTGGTCGTTCTGGCGGTGGAAGATCTGGTAGCTCAGGTGGCAGAAGATAATACAATTCAATCCCGTTATTCATAAATTTGAAAACGTTTAACCTTAATTCTCTAAAAATGAAAAAATATATAACGTTATTTCTATTAGGATTAACAGTAACAACAATGCAATCGCAGGATATTACTGATGCACTTCGATTTTCTCAAGACAATCTAAACGGAACGGCTCGATACAGAGCAATGAGTGGAGCCTTTGGAGCACTTGGAGGTGATTTTTCATCTTTGAATGTAAATCCTGCTGGTTCAGCAATTTTTTCAAATAATCAAATTGCTTTGACATTCAATAATTTTGGCATTAAAAATAAGTCTAATTATTTCGGAACTTCAGTTAATGAAAACAGTTCTTCATTTGATTTAAATCAAGCTGGAGGGGTTTATGTTTTTAAAAACGAGGATAAGAAAAGTGATTGGAAAAAATTTAGTATTGCATTAAATTATGAAAACACTACTAATTTTGATAATTCTATTTTTTCTGCTGGTACAAATACAACACATTCTATAGACCGCTATTTTTTACATTATGCAAATCAAAATGATGGAATTTCATTGACAAATGTACAATTGCAAACTGGCGAAAACATCACTGATTTATATGATTATTTAGGCTCTAATTTTGGATATGGTGACCAACAAGCTTTTCTTGGTTATCAAGGGTTCATTATAAATCCAGCAACCGATTATAATGAAACTACAAATAGAAATTATGTTACTTCAGTTCCATCAGGAGGAAATTATTATCAAGAAAACTTCATAGAATCCGCAGGATATAATGGCAAACTATCATTTAATGCCGCTGCTCAATACAAAGACAAATTTTTCTTTGGTGTTAATATAAATTCCCATTTTGTAAATTTCAGACAAATGAATAGTTTTTACGAAGAAAATTCTAATAACCTACTTTCTGGAGTGCAACGTTTGCGTTTTGACAATGATTTATATACGTATGGAACAGGATTTTCGTTTCAAGCGGGTGCAATTGCAAAAGTTTCAAAAGAAGTTCGTTTTGGTTTGGCTTATGAATCGCCAACTTGGTATGAATTAAACGACGAATTATCTCAAGGTTTAGCTTCGGTAAGTGCCGATGCATTAGGCGAACTTCCAACAGTTTATGTAAATCCAAGAGTAACCAATGTTTACGCACCGTATCAGTTACAAACCCCAGGAAAATGGACAGGAAGTTTTGCTTATATTTACGGAAAAACGGGGCTTTTAAGCATTGATTATTCCTTAAAAGATTATAGCAATACCCAATTTACACCAAAAAATGATTTCAGAACTGCCAATCGTGAAATGGCAAATTTGCTCGATTTATCAAGTGAAATACGAATTGGTGCCGAATATAGAATTAAAGAATTAAGTTTAAGAGCAGGTTATAGAATGGAACAAAGTCCTTATAAAGACGGAAAAACCATTGGAGATTTAACAGGTTTTTCTACTGGTTTTGGATATAATTTTGGAGGAACCAAATTGGATTTAACGTATTCTCACGCCCAAAGAGATTCCCAAAAACAAATGTTTGCTGTGGGATTGACCGATGCAGCCAAAATCACTTCAAAAATGAATTCAATTACAATGACTTTATCATTTGAATTGTAATAATAACAATACTAAATTAAAAAGCCAATCCTAATCGATTGGCTTTTTTTTGACCTTATATATAGGAACAATTTTCCCTAAAAAACTAAACTTTGGCACTTGTATGTTTTTCAATATGTTCCTCTTTTGCCAAATGCTCTTTGTACCAAGAAACTGAAAGTTCCACCACCTCAACCAATTTCCCTGGCTCTTTAAATAAATGAGTTGCACCCGAAATCACCTGCATATCTTTTTCGCAATGCAAACGGCTAACTGCCAATTTATTCATTTCAATTACGGGATAATCCAACTCGCCAACAAGCAATAATGTGGGCGCAGTTACGGCGTGCAAATGATTCAAAGCCAAATCTGGACGACCACCACGACACACAACCGCTTTAATTTTGTTTTTGAAATGTGCCGCCGCGCCCAATGCTGAAGCCGCTCCAGTACTCGCTCCGAAATACCCAATTGGAATTCCCTTCACATTTTTATGATGCAACAACCAATCGGTAACTTCAATTAATCGTGATGTGAGTAAGTCAATATTGAACGTATTTTCATAAATCGTATCTTCCTCTTCCGTGAGCAAATCGAAAAGTAAAGTGCCAAAATTTTGCTGATGAAGCATTTCTGCAACAAACTTATTTCGTGGGCTAAACCTACTACTTCCGCTACCGTGGGAAAAAATTACAATCCCATCTGCATTCTTCGGAATCGCTAATTCTCCTTTTAAAGTTACTGATTTCAAAGGAATTTCTATGTTTTTAGTTTTCATAATTGAAAGTATTAAAGTTGGTTATCCGCAAATTATTAATTCAAAATAGTTAGCAATTTAATCTGAAATTGAAGTTGTCGCACTCAGCATTTCAACTACAACAGCATCATCAACTTGCTCAAAATGCTCATAAAAAGCCCCTACGCCCCTGAAATAATTCGACGCTTCTATATATATAAATTCATCCGCTTCTCGCTGAAAAGTTTTCAAATCTTCATACGGCAAAACAGGAACTGCAACAATTATTTTGGCAGGTTTCAATTTCCGTAACGACTTAATCGACACCAAAACCGTGTTTCCAGTAGCAATTCCATCATCCACAAGAATTACGTTTTTCCCTTTCACATCAAGCGGTTTGTCATTTCCAACAAACAATTGCTGCTTCTTTTTCAGCACTTCACGAATCCTTGAAATCTCAGAATTGATATAATTTTTGGAAATATTCGGGTAATAATCCACAATTTCAGCGTCCATTGTAACCGCCCCAATTGCCAATTCCTTATTATAAGGATGCGGAATTTTTTTAGACAAAATAATGTCCATCGGAAGGTTCAATTTTTGAGAAATCACATACCCAACAGGAACGCCACCCCTTGGAATTGCAAGAATTATTGAATTTGTATTTTCATATTCCAACAACTTTTCCGCAAGCAACGCACCCGCCTCTTCCCTATCTTTAAACAAATCGTAATACATAATAATTGAATTAAATAGTTAAACCTATATAATTATAAAAGTATTGATTTATAGATAGTTATAAAATTATTATCGATGAAATGCACCTTTTTCAGGACAACTTTTTTTTGAAGCTATTTCCAGCATTCCATTTCAAGTCCTCATTCAAAAAGGTGTTTTTCTAAGCCAAAAAAGGAGCTTCCTGCGGTCGCTCTTTTTCGGCAAGAAAAACTACCTTTTTTCATTCCGGGCTTTCCATTTCATTCTGGGCTATGGGTTTTCAGATTTCATTTGCATTTATTTTTAAAATCAAAAATCCGCCTTGAAAATTTCAAAGCGGATTTTAAATTCCTTAAAGTAATATTGTTTTTATTCCTGCAAATTGAGCTTGCTATTTTTTCGGCTGTAGCCAAAATAAATTACCAAACCAATCAACAACCAAATCGTAAAATAAATCCAATTCCAAACACTAAGTTCCGCCATCATATACAAGCAAGAAATTAATCCTAATAATGGAATTAGCGATAAATTTTGACGATACGACCAAACAGTTAAAAATAGCAAAGTAATCAGAAAAATCCACATTGGAATTTTATGTTTAAAAAGACTGAAACCCGTTTCAAATTTTTGTGAATCTGAAATTGGCAACGCTTTAATAACCGCTTCATACTCCGTTTCATTTTCGTTGTATTTACTCAAAATAACTTCCAAATCAGGTTGCGAAGTGGTGATATTATTCTTATCAAAACCAGCCAAATAGTTATAAACCAATTCCGATTGTGTTTTATCCAATGACGTTACAATATCTTCAGGACTATTAATTTTCTTTTCATTTGTAATAAAATCCATCGTGCTTTTGTTGTTGTATTTAAAAGCATAAAACATTCCAGCCGCTAATAAAACTGGAATAACAAATTTTGAATTAACATAAGGCGTTTTGAATTTCCCACGAGGAATATCTGTTTTATTTTGCAATACCAATACGCCCGCACAAACCAATACAAAAGCAAATAAGGTTCCAATACTGCATAAATCAGTTACCATTGTAAGGTTCAAAAACAACGCTGGAATTGCCACGACAAATCCTGTTACAACCGTTGCATACGATGGCGTTTTGAATTTTGGATGCACTTTTGAGAATTTTTTCGGCAACAATCCATCACGGCTCATACTCATCCAAATTCGAGGTTGTCCCATTTGGAATACCAATAAAACACTCGCCATTGCTATCACCGCAGAAACACCGATTATGGCAGACATTACTTTTAAATCTAATTTTTCAAACACAAATAATAATGGATCACCCACATTCAAATCCGAATAATGA
>JBILPJ010000109.1:0-7820 GCA_044373975.1 Flavobacterium sp.
AGTATTTGGTTTGCTATCAACAATATATTGCAAAGGTTCAATAAAATAATCTTTATCATTAATCTTAATTTCTCCATGAATTATATCATCAGTAAGTGTCAGTCTAATAGTATTTTCTAATTGGTCAGTTATACTTCCACTATAAGTGATACATTCTTTTTTTTCAAATACTTCTCTCCCTTTATCCGTTGCAACTACTAATTTGTAATCGGCACTTAATATATCATTTTCTACAATTGAAATATTAATACTTGACAAATTAGGAAGTGACAAATCAAATTGGATTTTACCCTTTTTATTTTTGCGAGCAAACGATTTAAGGTTTTTAGTATCTAATGTAAATAACGAATAGTTTAAGAAGTTTTTTGTAAGCCTCTTTGAAACATCACCTTTTATATCTATATCTCTGAATTCTTTTGAACTAATTTCAAGAGGTATAGCTTTATAATTTTGACCGAATCCTTTTAAAGAAAATGCAAAGACAAGTAAAGAAAGTAAGATTTTTTTCATAATTATATTAATTGTTAATGAGGGAATAATTTGATATTGCAATAATAATAAATTTAAAAAAAGTAATGCAAGACAAAAACAAGACAAAAGAATAATTCTAATTGCCGGACTGTTTTATAAATATATATTCAAATTATTTTAGGGAAAAACACAACTAAATTTGATAAACAAATAAAGATTATTGGATTTCATCTACAAGATAGAATTAGTAAATTCATCAAAAGATTGATTCAGGTTTTGAGCTATTTTAAGTGATAGTCGTTTCTTAGATTTACGAACAGCATCTGGTGAAATGTTCAAAATAAGTGCCATTTCATTCGTATTTAAATTTAATTTATGCACCGCCATAAATCGTAATTCGGCAACTGAAATTTTTGGTAATTTATCTTTAATACGAAGAAGATACCCAGGATGAGCCTTTTCAAAAAGGCTTCTAAATTCTGTCCAGTCGTCATCAGTATATAAATTACTATCATAAACTAACTGCGATACAATACTCTCTTTATTAGAATTGTCAACATTATTTTGATTATCAATCTCTTTATGAAGGCGACTTTGAGTGAACTCTTCTAATTTCAGATACGCGAATTCTAATTCGGATGCCATTGTTTTATTTTTATCGAGTAACTCTTGTTGTTGAATTTTAAGTCTCAATTTACTTCGATCGTAAAAAATGAAAAGGGTTGTCAAAAATAGTAATGTAAAAAGGAATAAAATAACCTCAATAATTCGTTGATTCTTAATTTTATTTACAATCAGTGTGTGCTTTTCATTTTCAAAATTCATTTCGGCTTTAAATCTTTTATTCACATTTGTCGAAATATCTAAACTGTCCTTGTAGGTATTTGCTAATTGCAAATGATATAAAGACATTTTACTATTGCCTTCGAGTTCGTAATAATTAGACAAAATTTTGTTTAAATTATAAGATAATTTCGTAGAACTTATTTTGCTATTTACTGTATTTACTAAATCTAAATACTTTTTTGCTTCGAAACTATTCTTTTGTAAGATATAAATTTTAGCTAAAATTATTGAAGCTGAAGCAAGATTATCAAATACTTCTTCTTGCTTTACAATCTGAATTCCTTGTGTTAAATAGTGGATGGCTTTCGTATTATTTCCATCGATATAATATACATTTCCCAAATTACACAAAGAAATTCCCTTCCACGCATTTGGATTTAAGGCATATTTTTTGTTTTTTAATATCCATTTAAATGAAATAATGGCTTGATTGTATTTTTTCAATTCTAAATAACTTAAACCTATCAAATTTACAGTCAAAATAGAATTAAAATCCTTTTTAGGAAATAAAGATTCAACTTCATTACTAAGAGAAATTGCCTTCTCATATTCTCCAAACTGATAATACGCTAAAGCAATTGCGTACTGACTATAGTATCGATAAGGAAATAATTTTAAGGGTATGTTTTTAAACAAATCATACGCTTTTAGATAATGTTTAAATTGTTCTTTGTAATTATATTTTTGATAATCAAGAGAATTTCCAATTTGAAAATGTAATAATGCTGCGATTACAGGATATTGCTGTTCGTCAATAGTAGAAATAAGTTTCTCAGAATCTTGAATAAGTTGATTGAGTATTGGACGTTTTTCATATCCGATGGTTCGAATGTATCGGTATCGAATTTCTGACCTTTTATAATTCAATATCGACAATTCAACATTAGTTTCATAAGCTTGTAATTCAAGTTGTTTCAGTCTTTTTAATGCTAATTTTGAATCTTGTAGCGTTAAAGTATCAATTATTTTATCAATAGTTACGTATTGTTGAGGAAATGGTAGTTTGAAAACATTTTTATGCTGAGCCAATAAAATGGTATTGCAAATGAGCAATAAACAGAGCATAATACCTTTTTTAAATCTTTCCATTGGTTAATCTTCATAGTTCTCTCAGCTTTAAATACGTATGAAAATTCATCAAAAAAGCATTAAATACGATTTGATTTTTAGGTAGGCTGTAAATTGAAATATATGGAATTGAGTGTATTTAAACTAAAGTGAAATTTAGCTAAGAGGGATTTTAGTAAATGCAAATATATTGTTTTTTTTAGTTTTGTGAATTAAAGGTTCTTATTTTAATTAATTGAAAAATGCTAAATCAAGAATTTTAAATTTTAAAATTGATAGTAAATCCAACTTTATAGGTTGGAATTATTATTATAAATTAACTTAATATTTTATTATTTATCAATAAAATCAATATTGTAATTAAAATAGTGGTACTTTAGACAAAATATAAAGTATTCGCCATGTTAGTAAAAGTATTTGGAAGTGCCGTTTTTGGCGTTGAAGCCACAACAATAACTGTAGAAGTTAATATCGACAAAGGAATTGGTTATCATCTCGTTGGGTTGCCCGATAATGCCATCAAAGAAAGCAGTTACCGAATTGCCGCTGCCTTGAAAAATAATGGTTATGCCATGCCTGGCAAAAAAATCACAATAAATATGGCTCCTGCCGATTTGCGAAAAGAGGGCTCCGCCTATGATTTGACTTTGGCAATTGGAATTTTAGTAGCTTCTGCTCAAATTCAAACGACAGAATCCGATAAATATATAATTATGGGGGAATTGTCACTTGATGGCGGTTTGCAACCCATTCGAGGCGCTTTGCCCATTGCCATAAAAGCAAAAGAAGAAGGATTTAAAGGTTTTTTTCTTCCAATTCAAAACGTAAAAGAAGCGGCAATCGTTAGTGGTTTGGATGTTTATGGAGTCGAAAACGTACAAGAAGTCATTGATTTCTTGGAAGGAAAAGGAACATTGCAACCTACAATTATAGATACACGAGCCGAATTCAACAAAACATTAGATTTCCCAGAATTCGATTTTTCAGATGTTCGTGGTCAAGAAAGCATCAAAAGATGCATGGAAATTGCGGCTGCTGGCGGACATAATATAATTTTAATTGGACCTCCAGGAGCAGGAAAAACAATGCTTGCCAAAAGACTACCAAGTATTTTGCCGCCAATGACATTGCGAGAAGCACTTGAAACCACCAAAATTCATAGTGTTGCAGGGAAATTGAAAGAAGTAGGTTTGATGAACCAACGCCCTTTCCGAAGTCCGCATCATACAATTTCAAATGTTGCATTGGTGGGAGGGGGAAGTTATCCGCAACCCGGGGAAATTTCTATGGCGCACAATGGCGTTTTATTTTTAGATGAATTACCAGAATTCAAACGAGATGTTTTGGAAGTAATGCGGCAACCTTTGGAAGACAGAGAAGTTACTATTTCCAGAGCAAAATTCACAGTAACATATCCATCTTCATTTATGTTGGTTGCAAGTATGAACCCAAGTCCGAGTGGTTTTTTCAATGATCCAGATTCTCCACAAACTTCTTCGCCTCACGAAATGCAACGCTATTTGAGTAAGATTTCGGGACCATTATTAGATAGAATTGACATACATATTGAAGTTACACCCGTGCCTTTTGAAAAATTATCAGACGATAGAAAATCAGAATGTAGTGTTGATATTAGAAAAAGAGTTACTGCAGCTCGTGAAATTCAAACTGCAAGATTTGAATTAATGGAAAAAGTACATTACAATGCTCAAATGAGTTCCAAGCAAATTAGAGAATTTTGTGCACTTGACGAAGTATCAAAACAGTTATTAAAAACAGCTATGGAACGGTTGAATCTTTCGGCAAGAGCGTATGACAGAATCCTCAAAGTGGCGCGTACAATTGCCGATTTGGAAGCCGCAGAAACCGTTGTTTCATCGCATATTGCCGAAGCCATTCAATACAGAAGTTTGGATCGTGATGGTTGGTTGGGATAGTTTTTTATTTCAACCATTTCAATAATATATTTTCTAAATCTTTTTTCACGATGGGTTTAGAAAGGAAATCATTCATTCCCGCAGCCAAACATTTTTCTTTTTCACCATTAAAAACACCCGCAGTCAAAGCAATTATTGGTATTCTTTTCGAAGTATTAAATTTTCTAATTTCCATAGCAGCCTCATAACCGTTTTTTATTGGCATGTGAATATCCATTAAAATCAAATCGATTTTTTCATTTAAAACTTTTTTAATGGCTTGACTTCCATCAAATGCCTCGACAATATTGCAATTTGGAATTATTTTTTGAACTAATGTTTTCGCCAATAACATATTGATTTTATTGTCTTCTACAATTAAAACCGTCACTTCATAATGATCAATATTGAAAAGACTGTCTTCTTCATTTTCTAAATTTGCAAATGTTGGTATAGATTTATGTTTCGTAGTTCCTTTTTTAAAATCAACAACAAAGAAAAAAGTACTTCCGTCTCCATTTTTACTGATTAATTGTAGTTTGCTATTCATTAATCCCAATAATTGATTGGAAATTGGCAGTCCCAAACCTGTGCCACCATATTTTCGTGTAATAGAATTATCTTCTTGAACAAACGAATTAAATATTTTATGATGGTTATTTTCTTTAATTCCAATGCCTGTATCTTTGACAGAAAATTGCAATTTCTCCAAATCATTTTCTGATTTTAATTGTGAAATAATCAAATTCACACTTCCTGAATCAGTAAATTTAATGGCATTACTCAATAAATTAACGATAATTTGTTTTAACCGCACACCATCAGCAATAATATATTGCGGAATATGCTTGTCAATTTTTAGGATTAAATCAATATTTTTTTGAATAGCTTGGTATTTAAAAAGGTCAATTACTTGATGTAAAAGTTCAAATAAATCAATTTCTTCTATATTCAATTCGAGTTTACCAGATTCTATTTTTGAAAAATCCAATATATCATTAATAATATCCATCAATATTACGGCCGATTTATTTATTGTATTGGTATATTCTTGTTGGGTTTTATCGAGTTTTGTCTTGATTAATAATTCTGTAAATCCTATAATTCCATTTAATGGCGTTCGGATTTCATGGCTCATATTTGCAATAAATTCTGTTTTTGCTTTATTCGCAATTTCAGCTTGTTCTTTGGCTTTTAAAGTGTCATTTATTAATTTTTTTTCGGTAATATCTTGAGCAATCCCTTTAATAATGACAACTTTTCCATCGTCATTTACAATTGGTATTCCAGTGCCAAAAACCCATTTGAAGCGATTGTTGGGCAAAATAATTTTATGCTCAATTTCATACGATTCTTTAGTGTTTATTAAATGATTTATTTTTGCTTGTAAAACTTCAAATTCTTCGGAAGTAAACCTTGAAATATATTCTTGGTACAAATTTGGATTTGGTTTATTCTCGATTTCAAATATCGAATACAATTCATTTGACCAATTCAATTGTTGCGTTTCTAAATTGTATTCCCAACTTCCAATTTTAGCGATTTTCTGAGCATCATTTAATAAATTCTCACTGTTTTTTAATTTTTTCTGACTTTTTTTAAACTCAGTGATATTCCTACCAATGTAATGAATCTGATTTGTTTTTGGGTCTTTTTTTGCCCACCAATGGATATAAAGTACAGTTCCATCTTTTTTTAAACACCTGTTTTCAAAATGAATTGTAGTAATGCCTGAGTTCAATTTTAGAATTTCTATGTTGGTATTATACACATCGTCGTCGTGAACAAACTTCGTAAATGGACTATTGAGTAACTCTTTTTTAGAATATCCCAAAAGCCTTGAAAAAGCCGAATTTAAAACTTTAAAATTACTTTCTGAGTCTGAAATGCAAATCAAATCAAGCGATTCGTTAAAAAAATATTTAAAACTATCTAATAATTGATTGTTCTTTTTTTCTTTTTTTTCTATTGATTTTTGAGTTTCAATAGCTGTATGCAATTCGTCATAATTCCCTTTAATTTCCATCATTATCAAAAAGTTTTAATTAGTATTCCGAAAAAGAAACTCTTTCGTTAATCTATCTTCTTGATATAAAGGGGGGTATATATCTATTATAAATT
The DNA here is from genome assembly GCA_044373975.1 of Flavobacterium sp. Classification (GTDB taxonomy): domain Bacteria; phylum Bacteroidota; class Bacteroidia; order Flavobacteriales; family Flavobacteriaceae; genus Flavobacterium. The sequence continues at coordinate 6,423 of JBILPJ010000109.1, forward strand.
TATAAAAAAATATTTACAAATAATACTATTTGTCAATTATTTTTGAAATTCATATAAAATAAAAAATAGCCAAACGAAAATTGTGTTTCATTTGACTATTTATTTAGTATTTAAATCCGATTTAAACTTAGTATAAACTTGGATATTTCAATGAGTTATCTTCACTCATCATTTCATATATTTTTTCGTAAATATCTTCTGCGGATGGTTTTGAAAAATAATCACCATCTGTTCCATAAGAAGGTCGGTGTGCTTGAGAAGTTAGTGTTTTTGGTTGGCTATCCAATTGAAAATATCCTTTTTGAACTTCTAATATTTGTTGTAGAATATAGGCAGAACCACCGCCAGGAACATCCTCGTCAACTACTAATAATCGATTTGTTTTAGAGATACTTTTCAGAATGTCATAATTAATATCAAATGGTAAAAGAGACTGAACATCAATAATTTCAACATCAATTCCAATTTCCATCAATTCTTTTGCAGCCTGTTCGACTAATCGTAATGTGGAACCATAAGAAACTACAGTTATGTCTTTCCCTTCTTTAATAGTTTCAACAACGCCAATTGGTGTTTTAAATTCTCCTAAATTCAAAGGCATTTTCTCTTTTAAACGGTATCCATTCAAACATTCTATTACCAATGCAGGTTCGTCTGATGAAAGTAAAGTATTATAAAAACCAGCTGCTTTTGTCATATTTCGAGGAACTAAAATAGGAATCCCACGAAGCGCATTTACAATCATACCCATTGGAGAACCAGCGTGCCAAATTCCTTCTAAACGGTGACCACGTGTTCTAATTATCAACGGTGCTTTTTGACGGCCAGCAGTTCTGTATTGCAGTGTGGCCAAGTCATCACTCATTATTTGAATACCATATAATAGATAATCTAAGTATTGAATTTCTGCAATTGGACGCAGTCCACGCATCGCCATTCCAATTCCTTGCCCAATTATTGAAGCTTCTCTAATACCAACATCGGCAACTCGAAGTGCTCCGTATTTCTCTTGCATTCCTTCCAAACCTTGATTTACATCACCAATATTTCCAGCATCTTCACCAAAAACCAATAGTTCAGGAAATTTTGTAAAAAGACAATCAAAATTGTCTCTTAATATTATTCTTGCATCTACTTCAATTGAGTTTTCATCAAATTCGGGAAGTACTTCTTTTACAGAAAATACATTTTCTTTAGATTCAGAATATAAATGAGAACTGAATTTAGGTTGAATATTTGAAGTGACATCTGTAATCCATTTTGCTAATTTATTTTTATCGCTTTCAGCAACTATTTTTCTTAAAATTTTTCTTGCTGTCGAAAGTACGTCTTTTCTAAGTGGCTCTTTTATTGCAGCCAAATCACTTGCAAATTGTTCTATGAAAGCACTGTTTTTTG
>JBILPJ010000110.1:0-7705 GCA_044373975.1 Flavobacterium sp.
TTTCTACGCTTATGCGCAAATTTCAAATCCTACACAATTCCGTAACGAATTATTTCTTGCTTGGAACAAACTCGAAGTTTTAGGTCGTATTTATGTTGCCAATGAAGGCATCAACGCGCAACTTTCACTTCCTGCCGATAATTTTTACGCCTTTAAAGATTCCATAGAAGTCTATGATTTTATGAAAGGAATCCGTTTGAATATTGCCGTTGAACAGGACGATCATTCGTTTTTGAAACTTACCGTAAAAGTTCGTGACAAAATTGTTGCCGACGGTTTAGTTGACGAAACATTCGATGTTACCAATATCGGAATTCACCTGAAAGCCAAGGAATTTAACGATTTGCTTGAAGATCCAGATACTATTGTGGTCGATATGAGAAATCATTACGAATCGGAAATCGGGCATTTCACCAATGCCATAAAACCCGATGTGGACACTTTTAGAGAAAGTTTACCCATTATTGAAGACCAACTTTCGGCACACAAACAAGACAAAAAACTGTTGATGTATTGCACCGGCGGCATTCGATGCGAAAAAGCCAGCGCCTATTTCAAACACAAAGGTTTTGAAAATGTCTATCAACTCGAAGGCGGAATAATCGAATATACACGACAGGTAAAAGCCGAGGGTTTAGAAAGTAAATTCATAGGTAAAAACTTTGTTTTCGATCACCGCTTGGGCGAAAGAATTACCGATGATATTGTTTCGCAATGCCATCAATGCGGCGCTCCTTGCGATGTGCATACGAATTGCGCCAATGAAGGTTGTCACTTGCTTTTTATCCAATGTGAATCGTGCAAATCTAAAATGGAAGGCTGCTGTTCGGACGAATGTGTGTCGATAATTCATCTTCCTGAAGACGAACAAAAAGCCGTTCGTCGTGGTATAAAAAACGGAAATAAAATCTTCAAAAAAGGAAAATCAGACGTTTTAACATTCAAAAATAATATAGAAAGTCATAGTGTTTTTGTCGCTGAAGAAAAAAAATCAGTTGTTGCAAAAGCACCAAAAATAAAGAAAATGTTCATCGGAAAAGGAACTCATTTTTATCCAAAAGCAAGTATCGCTCAATTCGAAATTGAAGAAGGCGAAATCAAAATTGGGGATATCATTCTAATAAAAGGAACTACGACTGGCGAACAACAACTGTTGCTTTCAGAAATGTTTGTCAACGAAAATGCTGCCCAAAAAGCAATTGCTGGCGACATTTGTACTTTCAAAGTTCCTTTCAGAATTCGTTTGTCTGATAAGTTGTATAAAGTTTTAGGATAAAAACTCATAGCCAACGGTTTCAACCGTTGGAAATAATTTGGAATATATATCAAAACCATAGCCAACGGTTTTAACCATTTGAAATAATATAAGTTCCCCACGGTTGAAACCGTGGGCGATAGAAAAAAAACCGTGGGCGATAAAAAAGAAAAATGAAAAAACATAGCCAACGGTTTCAACCGTTGGAAATAATATAAGTTCCCCACGGTTGAAACTGTGGGCGATAGAAAAAAAACCGTGGGCGATAAAAAAGAAAATAAAAAACATAAACAAAGATTTTAACCGTTTTAAATAATAAAATATATGCCACATTCTTTCAATAAACTATGGATTCATGCTATTTGGGCAACAAAAAATCGTCAGGAACTAATAGATTTCTCAATAGAGAAAAAAATTTATAATTCTATTCGTGAGGAATTAATAGAACTTGGTTGTCCCGTTAGAATCATCAATGGTATGCCAGATCATATTCACGCTTTGTTTTTATTAAATCCCAATAAATCGATAGCCGATGTAATCAAGCAAATAAAAGGAAGTACTTCTCATTCTATAAATGGAGAAAATCTCATTCTTGAAAAATTTGCTTGGCAAACTGGTTATGCGGCTTTTTCCGTGAGCGAATCACAATTAGAGATTGTTTATAATTATATAAAAAATCAGAAACAACATCATCTAAAGAAAAATGGTCAAGATGAATTTGATGAATTTATTAAAATTCACGGATTAAACAATTCTAAATGATTTAATTGCTTTCTATAGCCAACGGTTTCAACCGTTGGAAATTATATAATTTATCTATGATTTAAAGATGATTGATGATTTAATTGGTTTACATAGCCAACGGTTTTAACCATTGGGTTATAATTTGGAATATATGTAAAAAACCACAGCAAACGGTTTCAACCGTTGGAAATAATACAAATTTCCCACGGTTGAAACTGTGGGCGATAATAGGAATAGACAAAAAAATAACGAACATAACGCACGGTTTTGCGTGGGAAAATGAATATGACAACAAACAATAAAATAGAATTAATGGCTCCCGCAGGAAATTTTGAGTCGCTTCAAGCAGGATTAGATAACGGTGCCGATTCCATTTATTTCGGTGTCGAACAATTGAATATGCGTGCTCGGGCTTCCGTAAATTTCACAATGGACGATTTGCAAGAAATTGCAAAACGCTGTGAAGCTAAAAATGTGAGAAGTTATTTGACATTAAATACCATAATTTACGATCACGATTTATCGGTTGTTAAAACATTATTGGCGAAAGCCAAAGAAGCAAATATCACCGCCGTAATTGCATCCGATCAGGCTGTAATTGCGATGGCAAGAGGAATTGGGATGGAAGTTCATATTTCGACCCAACTGAATATTACCAATATTGAAACCATAAAATTCTATAGTTTATTTGCCGATACGATGGTTTTAAGTCGGGAATTGAGTTTGCGCCAAGTGAAAAAAATTACGGAGCAAATTATCAAAGAAGAAATCAAAGGGCCAAGCGGAAAATTGGTGGAAATAGAAATTTTTGGTCACGGAGCGTTGTGTATGGCGGTTTCTGGGAAATGTTATTTGAGTTTGCATTCGAATAATTCATCGGCAAATCGCGGTGCTTGCAAACAAAATTGCCGTAAAAAATATACGGTAATTGACCAAGAAACAGGATTTGAAATCGAAGTGGATAACGAATATTTAATGTCGCCAAAGGATTTGTGCACGATTAATTTTTTAGATCAAGTCATCGATTCTGGCATTCAAGTATTGAAAATTGAAGGTCGTGGTCGCGCTCCAGAATATGTGGCAACGGTAATAAAAACCTATCGCGAAGCTATTGACAGTTATTATGAAGGTCATTTTTCAAAAGACAAAATCTCCGTTTGGATGGAAGCGTTAAACACTGTTTACAATCGCGGGTTTTGGTCGGGTTATTATTTAGGTCAGGAATTGGGCGAATGGAGCGATGTTTCGGGATCTTTGGCTACGCAAAAGAAAGTGTATGTTGGAAAAGGAACCCACTATTTTCCAAAAGCCAATGTGGGGGAATTCAAAATTGAAGCTTATGATATAAAAGTAGGGGATAAAATTTTGGTTACGGGGCCAAATACAGGCGCACAAGAAATGATTATCGTAGAAATGTATGTGAACGATATCGTTTCGGAATTGGCAACAAAAGGAGATAATTGCACTTTTAAATTGCCATTTAGAATTAGAATGTCCGACAAATTATATAAAATTGTAGAAGCCTAATGGTTATTGTAACCCTCCAAAGAGACAAGTGCATTGGCTGCAATTATTGTGTGGAAATGGCACCTGTTCAGTTTCAAATGTCTAAAAAAGACGGGAAATCGGTTTTAATTCATTCGATAAATGCCAAAGGTTTCTTTACTTTAAAATCCTATGATCACACAATTATCGAAAGTTGTGAATTGGCGGTAAAAGCGTGTCCCGTGAAGATAATTTCGGTTAAGGAAACTTAATAAAATTCGTAATCAAAAAATAATAATAAAAACCGTTATTGCCATTTCAAGCAATCGCGGTTTTCTCTTTTTGGAAAACTTTAAACTTTAAACTTTTAAACCTTAAATTAAAATAATATCTTTACACATTAATCGTTTAAGAACTTAAATTGTGTTCATCACAATACTACATATAAATTATGGCATGTACAAGTTGTTCAACTTCTGATGGCGGAGCGCCAAAGGGTTGTAAAAATAATGGGACTTGCGGCACCGATAGCTGCAATAAATTAACCGTTTTCGACTGGCTTTCTAATATGAGTTTGCCAAATGGCGAAGCCCCTTTTGATTGCGTTGAAGTACGTTTTAAGAACGGAAGAAAGGAATTTTACCGTAACACCGAAAAACTAACTTTAAGTATTGGCGATATTGTTGCCACAGAAGCTTCTCCAGGACACGATGTTGGAATTGTGACCTTAACTGGTGAATTGGTACGAATCCAAATGAAGAAAAAAGGAGTCAATCACGCAAGTAATGATGTTCCAAAAATCTATAGAAAAGCTTCTCAAAGAGACATCGATATTTGGTCAACAGCTCGCGATAAAGAAGAGCCAATGAAGGTGAGAGCACGTGAATTGGCTATTTCTCAAAAATTGGAAATGAAAATTTCGGATATTGAATTTCAAGGAGATGGTTCAAAAGCAACTTTTTACTATACTGCTGAAGCACGAATTGACTTTCGTCTTTTAATTAAAGATTTTGCCAAAGAATTCAGTACTAGAGTTGAAATGAAACAAGTTGGTTTTCGTCAAGAAGCTGCTCGTTTGGGAGGAATTGGTTCTTGTGGTAGAGAATTATGTTGTTCTACTTGGCTAACCGATTTTAGAAGTGTAAATACTTCTGCGGCGCGGTACCAACAATTATCATTAAATCCTCAAAAATTAGCGGGTCAATGCGGAAAATTAAAGTGTTGCCTAAACTATGAATTGGATACTTATATGGATGCTTTGCAAGGTTTTCCAGATTTCGATACCAAATTAGTTACCGAAAAAGGAGACGCAATTTGTCAAAAACAAGATATTTTCAAAGGATTAATGTGGTTTGCTTATACCAATAATTTCGCCAATTGGCACGTATTGAAAATTGAGCAGGTTAACGAAATAATTGCTGAAAATAAATTAAAAAACAAAGTTTCATCGCTCGAAGATTTTGCTTTGGAAATCGTTGCTGAACCTGAAAAAGATTTCAATAATGCAATGGGTCAAGAAAGTTTAACACGATTTGATCAGCCTAAGAAAAAGAAAAAATCGAATAGAAATAACAAACGTCCAAGCGAAAATGCAATCGTTGCTAACAATAATCGCCCAGCGCAACCAAAACAACAACCAAAACAACAGCCAAAACAACAGGCAAGACCAGCGGGAGATAATAAAATTAGACCTAACGAAAACAAAATCAGACCTAACGAAAACATCATTAAACCTGCTATTAAAAATGAACCTAAAGAGTAGTTTTCTTTTTATTCTAATTGCTGGACTCTTGATTTCTTGTGATAAAAAGAGAGTTTTTGACGAATATAAATCGGTTGGAAGTGCTTGGAATAAAAAGACGGTTGTAAGTTTCAATCTTCCAAAATTAGATACCTTAAAAAAGTATAATTTGTATGTAAACTTGCGTGCAAATGACGATTATAAATTCAATAATTTGTTTTTAATCGTTTCATTGGAACAACCTAACGGACTCACAAAAGTAGATACATTAGAATATCAAATGGCGGAGGTTGACGGAACTTTGCTTGGCGAAGGGTTCTCGGATTTAAAGGAAAGCAAACTTTTTTATAAAGAAAATGTACAGTTTAAAGCTTCGGAAAACAATAAAGTCCTTATCAAACAGGTTGTGCGTCAAACGGGAAAAGTCGTTGGCGTAGAAAATTTAGAAGGAATTACAGAAGTTGGTTTTAGAATAGAATCATTAGATTAAAAATATGGCAGTTAAAAAAAACAACGCTCAAGGTAAAGACATCGAATACTACAAAAAGAAATTTTGGAAAATCTTTTTTTACGGTCTTGGAGGATTAGCTGTCTTTTTCCTTTTCGCATCTTGGGGACTTTTAGGGTCTATGCCTTCTTTTGAAGATTTAGAAAATCCAGATTCTAATTTGGCTACAGAAGTAATTTCATCCGATGGAGTTACTATTGGGAAATTTTACAATGAAAATAGAACTTCTATAAAGTACCAAGATTTACCAAAACACCTTGTTGATGCATTGGTAGCAACCGAAGATGAACGCTTTTATGAACATTCAGGTATCGACGGAAGAGGAACTTTGCGCGCCGTTGCCAGTTTAGGAACGAGTGGGGGAGCAAGTACTTTGACTCAGCAATTAGCCAAACAATTATTTCACGGAGAAGGTTCTAAATTTTTACCTTTTAGAATAATTCAAAAAGCAAAAGAATGGATTATCGCTATTCGTTTAGAAAGACAATACACTAAAAATGAAATCATTGCAATGTATTTCAACAAAGCCGATTTTGTAAATACGGCTGTAGGAATTCGATCAGCGGCGAAAGTTTATTTTGGTAAAGAACCACGTGATTTAACTATTAATGAAAGTGCAATGTTAGTTGGAATGTTAAAAAATCCTTCTTTATATAATCCAATTCGAAGGCTCGAAAAAGTACAAAATAGACGAAATACGGTTCTTGGTCAAATGGTAAAAAACGATTTTTTATCAGAAAATTTAAAAGCTACTTTAGAAAAACAACCTATCGTTTTGGACTTTCACCCCGAAAGCCACAAAGATGGAATTGCAACTTATTTCCGTGAATATCTTCGTGAATTTATGAAAAATTGGCTCAAAGAAAATAAAAAACCAGACGGTTCTGAATATGATATTTACAGAGACGGATTGAAAATTTATACTACCATCGATTCAAGAATTCAAACCTATGCAGAAGAAGCGGTTACAGAGCATTTAACCAATTTGCAACAAGAATTTTTCTCTCAATCTAAAACCAATAAAAACGCGCCATTTGTAAATATCTCACAAATAGAAACAGATAAAATCCTTATGCAATCTATGAAATCTTCTGAAAGATGGAGAGAATTAAAATTGCAAGAAAAAAGTGATGATGAAATCATTAAATCTTTTGGTATAAAAACAAAAATGACCGTTTTTACTTGGAAAGGCGAACGTGATACAATTATGACGCCAACAGATTCTATTCGGTATTATAAACATTTTCTTCAAACAGGTTTAATGTCAATGGAGCCGCAAACTGGTCACGTGAAAGCGTGGGTTGGCGGAATAAATTACAAATATTTTCAGTACGATCACGTTGGTCAAGGCGCACGACAAGTGGGTTCTACATTCAAACCCTTCGTTTATGCAACCGCAATCGAGCAACTAAATATGTCGCCTTGCGATTCCATAATCGATTCGCCATTTACAATTCCTGTTGGTCGTCACCACGTAACCGAAACTTGGACTCCATCAAATTCCGACAATAAATACCGTGGAATGGTAACTTTGAGAAAAGCATTAGCCAACTCAATAAATACTGTTTCTGCAAAATTAATGGACAAAGTTGGTCCAGAAGCTGTAGTTGAATTGGCACATAAATTGGGTATAAAATCTGAAATCCCAGTGCAACCATCGATTGCATTAGGAGCAGTAGAAATAACTGTTGAAGATATGGTTGCCGCCTACAGCACATTTGCCAACCAAGGCGTTTACATCAAACCACAATTTATCACAAGAATTGAAGATAAAAACGGAGTAGTTCTTTACGAACCAATTCCAGAATCGCACGATGTTTTGAATAAAGACATCGCTTTTGCAGTAATAAAATTATTAGAAGGCGTTACCGAAGAAGGCTCTGGCTCTCGATTGAGAACGCAAGGCGGCGGTTATGGCTACGAAAAAGTAACGGGTTATCCGTACGTTTTCACCAACCCAATTGCTGGCAAA
>JBILPJ010000111.1:0-7696 GCA_044373975.1 Flavobacterium sp.
AAATTGCTTAGCTTATAACTTAAAACCGATCAGTAAGGATGGATTAAACAATATTTTAACAGGTATTGAACCCGGGGAAAATTAGTTTGCAGTTTACAATATTCAGTTTTCAGCTAACTGAACACTAAATACTGAACACTAATTACTAACTTTCAATTTCAATGAACTTGGGCATTCTAAAATAGAAAAAGTAGTGTTAAACTACTTTTTCTTCTTGTGACGGTTAGCTCTCGCTCTTTTTTTACGTTTGTGCGTCGCTACCTTATGTCTCTTTCTTTTTTTACCGCTTGGCATATCTTTAAGATTTTTTGATTAATAAATTATTATTTTGTTTCGTTATTTATTTTAACTCCTTCTACAAAAACTTTCGCTGGTTTGAATGCAGGAATGTTATGTGCAGGAATTTTAATAGTTGTGTTTTTTGAGATATTACGACCCGTTTTTTCGGCTCTAGTTTTAATAATAAAACTTCCAAATCCTCTTAAGTAAACATTGTCTCCAGTTTCTAAAGAGTTTTTTACCTCTTCCATAAATGTTTCAACTGTTGCTTGAACATCACCTTTTTCTAGACCTAGTCTTTCTGAAATTTTTGCTACGATATCTGCTTTCGTCATTTTCTTTCTAATTAATAAAGTTGTACTGTTTTTTTGAGGTTGCAAATATATGAATTAAAAAAACAATTATTCAAGCATAAACAATTAAAATTTAATAACATAAAAAATTACTTTTGCAGTCAAATAATTCAATATGATTTTTTCTAACTCATTAATTCAATGGTATTTAAATAACAAACGTGATTTGCCTTGGCGAAATACGCAAAATCCATATTTAATATGGTTGTCAGAAATCATGCTTCAACAGACAAGAGTCGCCCAAGGATTGCCATATTACGTGGCTTTCACCAATGCTTTTCCGACGGTTTTTGATTTGGCAAATGCTTCCGAAGAACAGGTTTTAAAGCTTTGGCAAGGTTTAGGATATTACTCAAGAGCACGAAATTTGCATAAAACCGCCCAATTTGTAGCAACAGAATTAAAAGGAGAATTTCCTGACAACAATAAAGATTTATTAAAATTGAAAGGAATTGGAGATTATACTGCCGCTGCAATTGCATCTTTTTCATATAATGAAGCAGTTCCAGTTGTTGATGGTAATGTATTTCGAGTGCTTTCACGATATTTTGATATTGAAACCGATATTTCATTGGCTACAGCCAAAAAAGAATTTGCCGCTTTAGCATTTGAATTAATGCCAAAAAATGACCCCGCAAGTTTCAATCAAGCCATTATGGAATTTGGGGCTTTGCAGTGTGTTCCGAAGAATCCGAATTGTGAAATTTGTGTTTTTAATTCCAGTTGCGCCGCTTTACAAAAGAAAAAGGTTCATTTATTGCCTTTTAAATCTAAAAAAATTAAAGTTAGTTACCGATTTTTTAATTATTTAGTATTTGAAGATGAAGATTTGAACACTATAATTCAAAAAAGAGATCAAAAAGGAATTTGGCATAATTTATATGAATTTCCTTTATTAGAAACAGAAGCCGAAGTTGATTTTGATGAAATTTCAGGTTTGATTTCAGATAAATACAGCGAACAATATTCCATCAAGGCTATATCTGATTGGAATTCTAACGGAAAAATTCACAAACTTTCGCACCAACATTTGAATATTAAATTTTGGAAAGTGAAGGTAAAAGGAACAATTAAGGAAGGAATTACGGCTCAAAAATTAAAAACATTTCCCTTTCCAATAGTTATTTTTAATTTTATACAAAAGGAATTTAGTGTATTAACTTAAAATAGCGTACATTTGGCTCTACTAAAATTTTCAAAATAAGATGAACGGAACAATAAACAAAGTGATGCTAATTGGCTACCTTGGTGATGATGTAAAAATGCACTACTTCGATGGAGGTAATTGTATCGGTAGATTTCCTTTGGCAACAAACGAAACATATATCAACAAAACGACAAACGAAAAAATTAATACTACCGAATGGCATAATTTAGTTGTGCGTAATAAGGCAGCAGAAATTTGCGAAAAGTATTTATCAAAAGGTGATAAAATCTATGTTGAAGGCAGAATTAAATCGCGCCAATGGCAAACAGAGGAAGGATCTACAAAATACACGACTGAAATTCAAGTAACAGAATTTACTTTTTTATCAACTAAAAAAGAAACAGAACCATTTAAACCATCAAGTTCTGAAACAGGAGCGGGTCTATCTGAAAACGATATGCCGTTTTAATTGTTTAACTAATTTCTTTTAATTTGGATCCGGAACCTCCCAGTTTCATTGCTATTTTTCAAAATTTAGATACTAATTTGCTATTTGGCTTTATTGGAATTTTTATTTTGCTTTTTATATCAGCGTTGCTTTCTGGTGCCGAAGTCGCTTTTTTCTCTCTATCAACTAAAGATTTAGATGAAGCTTCAAAAGATGATTTGTCCAAAGGAAATTTAATTATTTCATTATTAGAAAAACCTAAAAAATTATTAGCCACATTACTTGTGGCTAATAATTTTATAAATATCGGCGTAGTAATATTGTTCTCCTATATAGGTAGCGATTTATTTTCGAATGTTGAATCCCCTTTAATAAAATTTATTTTAGAAGTAATAGTGGTTACTTTTTTAATATTACTCTTTGGTGAAGTTTTACCAAAAGTATATGCAAACAGAAACAATCTAAAATTTGCCAAATTCATTGCGCAACCCCTTTATGTTTTAGACAAATTGCTTTCGCCAGTTAGTTTGCCAATGCGAGCAATTACAATTTATTTGCACGAAAAATTAGGAAAGCAAAAGTCAAATTTCTCTATTGACCAACTTTCACAAGCTTTAGAATTAACATCTTCTGAAGGAACTTCTCACGGCGAACAGAAAATATTAGAAGGCATTGTGTCTTTTGGAAATACAGATACGAAACAAGTAATGAGTCCCAGAATTGATATTTTTGCAATTGAAATCAATGAAACTTTCGAAAAATTGTTGCCAAAAATTATTGACAAAGGCTATTCAAGAATTCCAGTTTATAATGACAGTATTGATCATATTGAAGGCGTTTTGTTTGTCAAAGATTTAATTCCGCACATTGACAATAAAGATTTTGATTGGAAAACATTGCTTCGTGCGCCATTTTTTGTTCCTGAAAACAAGAAATTAGATGATTTATTGAAGGATTTTCAAAGTATGAAAAATCATTTGGCAATTGTTGTTGATGAATATGGCGGCACTTCGGGATTGGTTTCTCTTGAAGATGTAATCGAAGAAATTGTTGGCGATATTAGCGATGAATTTGACGATGACGATTTGAGTTTTTCACAAATTGACGCTAAAAATTATCTGTTTGAAGGAAAAATAAACCTGAAAGATTTTTATAGAATCATCGATGTTGACGAAATGCTTTTTGAAGACAGAAAAGGGGAAGCCGAAACATTAGCAGGTTTTTTATTAGAAATTCACGGAAATTTTCCTAAAAAGGGACACAAATTATCTTTTGGAAACTGTAATTTTGTAATTGAAATCGTTGACAAAAAAAGAATAAAACAAATTAAGGTAACTATAGAATAATTATAAATGCTCAAAAAAAATATTCTCTCAGCACTTCTAATAACTGTAACGCTACTATTTATTAGTTGCAAAAACGAATCTGTTCCAAAGCCTTCGAGTTATTTGCGTTTGGATTATCCTGTTGCGGAATATTCTCATTTTGAAAATGATTGCCATTATACTTTTGATATAAATTCAAATGCAATAATCACTGAAAAAGGCGATTGCAATTTTGAAATTACCTATCCAAAAATGAAAGCTACTATATATTTGAGTTATAAACCCGTGAACAATAATATCAATTTATTGCTTCGAGATGCTCAAAAATTGACGTATGAGCACGTGATTAAAGCAGATGATATTTTGGAACAACCGTATTTAAATTCTACAAACAAGGTATTTGGAATGTTTTATCAAGTAGATGGAAATGCTGCTACAAACACACAGTTTTACGTCACCGATAGCACCAAAAACTTCGTTACTGGCTCAGTGTATTTTTATGCAAAACCCAACTTTGATTCTATAATGCCAGCAACAAGTTACATCAAAAACGATGTGCAAAATTTGATTGAAAGTTTGCGTTGGAAGAAGTAAAAAAGAACATATAGATTTCTTTTATTTTCTTAAATCGTATTATTTCAGTGGCTTGCCAGCCTATGATTTCATATTGGAAACCTTATACGTTTTTCCGTCGCCAGTAGTTTCTACAGCTTCCAATAATTTTGCAGGCGTTAGTTTTGTAGCATCAAATTCCACAGTTGCCGTTTTTTTGTCAAAATCTACAGTTGCTTTTTGAACTCCATCCATTGCCGTTAATTCTTCTTGAATCGTTTTAGCACAACCAATCGCGCAAGTCATCCCTTCAATATTGAAAGTTGCGGTTTCAGGTTTCACTGCCGCCACAATTTCTTTTGTTACAGAAGCCGATGCTGTAACTACTTTTGCTTTTTCAGTTTCATTTTTTTTACAACTTAAAAATAAAATACTCGTTACGGCTATTGCCAAAAATGATTTAGGGAAATTCATAAGTATCAGTTTAGATTTGTTTTTGGGCAATTACATAATTTGTAATCATTTACAAAAATAACTAAAAAAGAAAGGGGATATTCATAAAATTATTACAATTTTGCACAATAAATACTGATTATGAATTCAAAGCAAACCAAATGGTTTTTCTTGCTGCTTTTAGCCTTAATTTGGGGAAGTTCTTTTATACTTATCAAACGAGGATTGGTTGGATTAACGCCGTTTCAATTGGGTTCTTTACGAATCATTTTCGCCGCTATATTTCTCTTGGCAATTGGCTTTAAAACCTTGCCAAATATCCCTCAAGGGAAATGGAAATATATTGTAATAACATCTATGTTTGGAACATTCGTCCCTGCTTTTCTTTTTTCAATTGCACAAACTCAAATTGATAGTTCTATAAGTGCTATTCTCAATTCTTTAACGCCTTTAAACACTTTGATTTTAGGGGTTTTAGCATTTGGATTAAATTTCAAAAGAAGTCAGGTTTTTGGAGTTATTATCGGATTAGTTGGTAGTATGCTTCTCATTTTTAATGGCGCTCTTAATCATCCAGAACAAAATTATTACTACGCAATTTTGATAATTATAGCTTCAATTTGTTATGCAATTAATGTAAATTTAATCAAGAAATATTTATCCGATTTATCGCCACTTACTATTTCAACTGGGAATTTTGCAGTAATGTTGCTGCCTGCTTGTTTGATTTTATATTTATCAGGATTTTCTGATGTTTTAGTTTTAGAAAAAACCCAACATTCAATTCTCTTTATTTTGATTTTGGGAGTCGTTGGAACCGGAATTGCGAATATTATCTTCTTTAAATTAATCCAAATATCTTCCCCTGTTTTTGCAACTTCAGTAACTTATTTAATTCCAATTGTCGCTTTTTTCTGGGGATTATTAGATAACGAAATGCTAACGCCAATTCAGTTTTTTGGAGCTTTTATTATATTAATTGGGGTTTACTTATCCGCTAAAAAATAAAAAAGGCTACCTTTTCAGATAGCCTTTCCTAAATTATTTATGCTTTTATTTATAGAAAATCAGCATCTGTAACTCCTTCGTTGATTTTAACTTCTGTTGTTTTGAATTCAATTTCTTGAGGTCCAAAAGACAATGAAGTTTTGAAAGGGAATTTAATTCCTTTCACTTCTTTATAATCTCCAAAGTTTGTAATTTGAGTCATTTTTTGTCCATTTGCCTCTTGAACTACAGCTTTTCCAATTTTCAATCCTGACGTTACATCATAATATAATGTAGATTTACCATTTTTGATAACATACGCATCTGAACCATTAAAAGATTCAATTCCGTCTAAAGTAACATCTGCTTTTTGAGACATTTTTATTTCGTCAAATGGCATTGCGCTTGCTTTTACTTCCGCTAATTTATCGCCGTCAAGGTCTTTTCTTTGTCCTTGTTGCGTTACATAAGCACCTTTTTCATTCACAACTTGTTTCATCATTGTCATTCCCATTGCTTTCATTTCAATGACCAATTTATTTGACGAAGTGGTTTTTGAAGTCATTTCTAAAGCCGTTCCTTGAATTTCTCCCGTTGCAATTGTACTCAATGATTTCACAGCTAAAACTGCTTTTTCACCACCAATTGCTTTGATGTAATTGTCTAAAACAGTTTTTGCGGTAACTCCAGCGGCAACCGCTTTTTTCATTACAGGTTTTTCTGTTGCAACGCCATATTTATCAAAATAAAACATTGGAATTTTCAATTTTTCTAAACCAGGAATTACTTCGCTTCCTTTTCCAACAATAACAATTTGAATATTGTCTTCAAGGAAATATTTATTGGCTACAGCCAAAACATCATCAGCAGTTACTGCATTGATATTTTTGATGTAATTCTCATAAAAATCTTCAGGAAGTCCTTGTGTTTTGATGCGTAAAGCATATCCAGCAACAGTTTGTGGTTTTTCAATTTGCATTACAAATTTCCCAACATATCCTGCTTTTACATTTGACAACATTTCGTCGGTTACTTTTTCAGTTCTAATTTTTTTAATTTCCTTGAAAAATTCAACTACTGCGCTATCTGTAACGGCATTTCTAACTTGCGTTGAAGCCCTAAAAGTAGATATATATTTGCTTCCGCCTATGCTTGAACGAGCACCATAAGTCCAACCGTGTGCTTCACGAAGATTCATATTTAAATAGCTATTGAAATCACCACCAAGTATTTGATTGGCAACAATTGTAGCAAAATAATCTTTGTCATTCATTTTCAAATTCACTGTATTTTGTAATGCAATTTCCGATTGAACTGCATTTGGCATATCCACAAAATTAATTTGAGAATACTGAACATTTTTTGGATCAGAATAAGTTAATGATGGTGCCGATGCTTTTAACCAAGTACCAAAAAGTTTTTCAACCGCTTTTTTCGTTTCTTTAAATTTCACATCCCCAATAATTATTAGGTAGGCATTTTCAGGAACAAAATTGGTGTGGTAATTGTTTTCAACATCTGCAAGCGTTACATTTTTGATAGTTTCTTCACTCAAAAATTCTCCTGACGGATGACTTTTTCCAAATGCCAATACATTTTGAACTCTTCCAGCTACTGCTGCAACACTTTTTTCTTGCGTTTTTAAACCTTCAATTAATTTGTCTTTTTCTTTATCAAATTCCTCTTGAGTAAAGTTAGGATTCAAAGCACCATCTGCCATTAATTCAAGGATTCTACCTGAATATTTCGACAAACAACTTGCTGATGCTCCTGAAGAATAGAAATTTATATCTGCTCCAAGAAAATCGATTTCTTCGTTGAAAGCATCTTTAGAGATTTTCATACTTCCATTTCCAATTAAACTACTTGTTAAATCGGCAACTCCTTTTTTATTCCCTTCGGCATAAGGAGTGTTGTCGATACTTAAATTGAAAGAAACTCTCGGAAGTTTGTGGTTCTCTACAACCATTACTTTCAATCCATTTGGAAGTGTGAAAGATTCTGGTTTCTTAATATTAATTACTGGAGATGGTCCAGGTTTTGGCTGAGTTCGGTCTTGTGCTTGCATAATTAAAGTTAAAAACAAGCTTGATAAAATGATAATTGATTTTTTCATAATAGAATATCTTTAGTTTTGAGCTTTGTCTTTTGA
>JBILPJ010000112.1:0-7675 GCA_044373975.1 Flavobacterium sp.
AATTTCAGGTTCTTGAATGCTTCACTGAAGACCACTTAACCCCTTTTGATACAACACAAAATTTTATTTTTTGTAGCTTTAAAAAACGCTAAAACCGCAATTTTAAAAAAACCAAAAAAATTGTTTCTAAGTACAACTCGCAATCCTTATATTTGCATTCTCATAAAATTAACAAATGAAAATATCGTACAACTGGTTAAAACAATTCATCAAAACTGATTTAAATTCAGAAGATACAGCCGCAATATTAACCGATTTAGGATTGGAAGTTGAAGGCGTTGAAAAATATGAAAGTTTAAAAGGCGGTTTGCAAGGCGTTGTAATTGGTCACGTTTTGACGTGCGTCCAACATACAAATGCCGATAAATTGAAAGTTACAACCGTTGATATTGGTACTGGAACTCCAATTCAGATAGTCTGTGGAGCTTCAAATGTTGGAGTAGGACAAAAAGTTCCTGTTGCCACAATTGGAACCAAATTATACGACAAAGAAGGAAACTCATTTGAAATAAAAAAAGGAAAAATTCGTGGCGAAGAAAGTCACGGAATGATTTGTGCCGAAGATGAATTAGGTCTTGGCGACAGTCACGACGGAATTATGATTCTTGCCCCCGAATTAATTCCAGGAACTCCAGCTTCTAAAGTTTTTAATATCGAAACCGATGAAGTTTTTGAAATTGGTTTAACACCAAACCGCGCCGATGCAATGAGCCATTGGGGTGTTGCAAGAGATTTACGCGCAGGATTAATCCAAAAAAACAGCACTCAATCGGAACTAATTACTCCTTCTGTTAATAAATTCAAGGTCGAAAAAAGAACCCTGAAAATTGATGTAAAAGTTGAAGATACTAAATTAGCACCGAGATATTGTGGCGTAACAATTTCTGGAGTTACCATAAAACCATCACCAGAATGGTTAAAAAACAGACTAAAATCTATTGGGTTAACCCCAAAAAATAATATTGTTGATGTTACTAATTATGTTTTACACGAAATTGGGCAACCGCTTCACGCCTTTGATGCTGCCAAAATCAATGGAAATATAGTAGTGAAAACACTTCCTTCAGGAACAAAATTCACCACATTAGACGGAATTGAAAGAAATCTGCACGAAGAAGATTTGATGATTTGTGATGAAAAAGGAGCACTTTGTATTGCAGGAGTTTTTGGCGGTCAAAATTCAGGAGTTTCAGAAAATACCAATACTATCTTTTTAGAAAGTGCCTATTTCAATCCTGTTTCTGTTCGTAAAACAGCAAAAAGACATACGTTGAGCACAGATGCATCTTTCAGATTTGAAAGAGGAATTGACCCAACAATCACAGAATATGCTTTGAAACGTGCCGCTATTTTAATTCAAGAAGTTGCTGGTGGAGAAATTACTTCTGATATTATTGATGTTTACAATAAGAAAATTGAAGATTTTTCAGTGGTTTTAAATTTCAATAATGTATCAAAAATTATTGGTCAAGAAATTCCAAAAGAAACCATTAAGAAAATTTTAGTTTCCTTAGACATTAAAGTGACAAGCGTTTCAGAATCAAGTTTAGGGCTTGTAATTCCTGCTTATCGTGTCGATGTGCAACGTGAAATTGATGTAATTGAAGAATTATTGAGAGTTTACGGCTACAACAATATCAATTTTACCAAAAAATTAAACGCTACAGTTTCAAATTCAGGTAGAACCGAGGATTATAAAGTTCAAAATATCATCGCCAATCAATTGACAGCTTTAGGATTCAATGAAATGATGGCAAATTCATTGACAACGCCTGATTATATCAAATTATCAGAAAACCTGAGAGAGGAATTCAACGTTTTGATTTTAAATCCGTTGAGCAATGATTTGTCTGCAATGCGACAATCGTTATTATTTTCAGGATTAGAAGCGGTTTCATTTAATATCAATCGTAGAAATTCCGATTTAAAATTATTTGAATTTGGAAAAACTTACCATAAATTGCCTTCAGGATTTGATGAACCAAAACATATAACTTTGTTCACAACCGGAAACCGATTGGGCGAAAGCTGGACAAATGCTCAAAAACCATCTGATTTTTTCTTGTTTAAAGGCTATGTAAATACAATTTTATTGCGTTTAGGAATTAACAAAATTCAATACAAACCTGTAACTTCCGATGTTTTTGCTGAAGGAATTGCAATCGCTGCTGGAAATGAAATTTTAGTAGAATTTGGAACCGTTAAAAAATCCATCTTAAAACATTTTGACATCAAGCAAGAGGTTTTTTACGCTGATTTCAATTGGAATGCGATTTTAAAATCACTTTCTAACAAAATTAAATTTACAGAAATTCCTAAATATCCAGAAGTTCGCAGAGATTTAGCTTTATTAGTTGATGAAAAAGCAACATTTGAAGAAGTGTATAACATTGCACGTCAAACTGAAAAATCTTTACTAAAAGACATCACGCTTTTTGATGTATATATAGGTACAAATTTACCCGAAGGAAAAAAATCTTATGCGGTGAGTTTCACGATTCAAGACGATTCTAAAACATTAACAGACACTCAAATTGAGAAAATAATGAGCAAGCTTCAATCTAATTTTGAAACGCAACTTGGTGCTCAATTAAGATAATTACTTTAAAAACACTATCCAAATACAGCTAAATCATTTCTTTAGCTGTATTTTTTTTAGCTCTAAAAACAGCGTATTTTAAATGTATAAAATTGTTATATTTGAAATGTTGCAAATCAAACTCACAAAATGCAGAAAATTTTCAAAATAAGTATCGTTTTAATTCTATTTTTATTTCAAAGTGTATTTTCTCAACAACCTGCAAAACCAAATGCTGTTGCTATTTACAACCAAATTCAAAAAATAAATTTTTTAGGTTCTGTATTGTATATTGCGGCACATCCTGACGATGAAAATACCCGCTTAATTTCCTATTTATCTAATGAGAAAATGGCTCGAACTGGCTATTTATCGTTAACTCGTGGTGATGGCGGTCAGAATCTAATTGGTTCTGAATTAAGAGAACAATTAGGCGTAATTAGAACGCAAGAACTCCTTGAAGCGAGAAAAATTGATGGTGGTATTCAGTTTTTTTCTCGTGCCAATGACTTTGGATATTCAAAAAATCCTGATGAAACGTTACAAATCTGGGATAAAAATCAGGTGCTAAGTGATGTAGTTTGGGCAATTCGTAAATTCCAACCCGATGTAATTATCAACCGATTTGACCATCGTTCGGCAGGAACTACACACGGACATCACACTGCTTCTGCCTTATTGAGCGTTGAAAGTTTTGATTTGGCAAATGATGCAAAAGTATTTCCTGACCAATTGAAATTCGTTCAGACTTGGCAACCAAAAAGACAGTTTTTTAATACTTCGTGGTGGTTTTATGGAAGCAAAGAAAAATTTGAAGCAGCCGACAAAACCAATTTAAGTGCTTTACAAATTGGCGTTTTTTATCCATCATTAGGAAAATCAAATCAAGAAATTGCTGCGTTGAGCAGAAGTTGTCATCAATCGCAAGGTTTTGGAAGTACAGGAAGCCGTGGTGAAGAAACGGAATATTTAGAATTGCTAAAAGGAAGTTCTTTGCAAGACAAAAAAAATATTTTTGATGGAATTGATACTACTTGGAATCGTGTGAAAGGTGGTGTAGCAATTGGTCAATTATTAGAAAAAGTACAACAGCAATTTGATTTCAAAAATCCATCGGCAAGTATTCCCGATTTGGCGAAAGCCTATTCAATACTTCAATTATTAGAAGATGAACATTGGAAAACCATAAAATCTGAGGAAATTAAGAAAATAATTGCAGCCTGTTCTGGATTGTATCTTGAAGCGGTTGCTGAAAACCAAACGGCAAATCCAAATAGCACCATAAAAGTAAAAATTGAAGCCATAAATAGAAGTCCGATAATGATGCAATTGGAAAGTATTACTTCGTTACCAGAACAAAAGAATACGCTTGAAAATATCGCTTTAAAAAATAATGTTTCTCAAAATTTGACTTTGGAACTGCAATTGCCAGCGACATTAGAATATACTAATCCATATTGGTTAAATGAAAAAGGTACGGTTGGAATGTACCGAGTTGACAACCAAATGAACGTTGGTATTCCAGATGTAATTCGGGAAGTAAAAGTTGTTTTTACAGTTGCTATAAACGGAATTTCAATCCCTTTTGAACGTAATGTTATCTATAAATATAATGATCCAACGAAAGGTGAAATCTATAATCCATTGGATATTGTGCCTGAAATTACGACTTCAATTATTGACAAAGTTGCCATTTTCAATACCGATAAATCGAAAACTATTGGCGTAAAAATTAAAGCTGGAAAAGATTTAGAAAACGGGGTAATAAGATTAGATGTCTCAAAGAATTGGAAAGTTAACCCAACCGAAATCGCATTTGCCTTGAGCAAAAAAGAAGAAGAGCAAATTGTATATTTCGAGGTTTTTCCACCCAAAAATGCTGACGAAATTATAGTCAAATGTGTAGCAATTGTCAACGACAAAACGTTTGACAAAGAGCAAATCAACATCAATTACGATTACATTTCAAAGCAACAAATTTTGAGAACTTCTGAAGCGAAATTCATCAAATTAGACATCAAAACAGGAAGCGAAAAGATAGCCTATATTATGGGTGCGGGCGATGAAGTTCCGAAGAGTTTAATGCAAATGGGATATGAAGTTTCAATACTAAAACCCGAAGAAATTACAAAAGAAAAACTACTGAATTTTGACGTAGTTATCACTGGAATCAGGGCGTACAATACTGTTAAAGCATTGGAATTCAAACAAGATGTTTTATTCGATTTTGTCAAAGATGGGAAAACAATGTTGGTGCAATACAACACGACAGATGAATTAGTAACCAAAAATATTGCACCTTTTTCACTGAAAATTTCCAAAGATCGTGTTACCGAAGAAAATGCAGAAATACGGTTTTTAGAACCACAAAATCCTGTTTTGAATTACCCAAATAAAATTACTTCCAAAGATTTTGAAGGTTGGAAACAAGAACAAGGATTGTATTATCCAAGTGAATGGGACGCATCTTTTACCCCAATTTTGTCCTCAAACGACAAAGGTGAAACTGCAAAAAATGGTGCGTTACTAATCGCAAAATACGGAAAAGGAAATTATATATATACGGGTTTGAGTTTCTTTAGAGAATTGCCAGAAGGCGTTTCAGGTGCATTTAGATTGATGGCGAATATAATTTCTATTAAATAAAATCGAGATGAACGAAAATAAAATGTGGAAGAAAAATTACACTTGGGTTTTAGTAGCCAATGCAATTTACATCGTTTTTTACTTTATTATTATGCAACTATTTTCCTAAGCTATGCAAAAAATTGATTGGATTGTTCTCGTAATTACCCTGCTTTTTATTGTAATTTATGGAGTTTGGAAAACCAAAGGAAGTACAAAAAATGTTGAAGATTACATTTTAGGAAACAACGAAACCCCTTGGTGGACGGTTGGACTATCTGTTATGGCGACACAGGCAAGTGCGATAACTTTCCTTTCTACGCCCGGGCAAGCGTATCACGACGGAATGGGATTTGTCCAATTTTATTTTGGTTTGCCCATTGCGATGGTAGTCATTTGCATCACTTTTATTCCGATTTATCACAAACTAAAAGTTTTCACGGCGTATGAATATTTAGAACAACGCTTCGATTTGAAAACGCGTTCCTTGGCTGCAATTTTATTTTTAGTTCAAAGAGGTTTGGGAACGGGAATTACCATTTATGCACCTTCAATTATACTTTCGTCGATATTGGGTTGGAATTTAACGCATTTGAACATCATTATTGGAACGCTTGTAATAATTTACACGTTTTCTGGTGGTACAAAAGCGGTAAATGTCACTCAAAAATACCAAATGTTTGTGATTATGTTTGGAATGTTTGTCACGTTTTTCTTGATTTTACACTTATTACCAAACGATATGACTTTTGGAAATGCACTTCATATTGCAGGTGCAAATGACAAAATGAACATTGTAGATTTTTCATTTGACCCCGAAACGCGCTATACTTTTTGGAGTGGAATTACGGGTGGTTTTTTCTTGGCACTTTCCTATTTTGGAACCGATCAATCTCAGGTAGGTCGCTATTTATCTGGGAAATCTGTTCGGGAAAGTCAAATGGGATTAATTATGAATGGCTTCTTGAAAGTCCCAATGCAGTTCTTTATTTTATTAATTGGAGTGATGGTTTTTGTGTTTTTCCAATTCAATCCTGTTCCTTTAAATTTCAATCCGAACAACAAAATTGCCATTGAAAAATCAATTTACAAAACAGAATACCATAAACTTGAAAAGCAACTTGTAGATTTATCAGAGGAGAAAAAGGAATTTAATCTTTTGTATATCGATCACTTGAATCAGAATTATGACAATCCGATATTAAGGAGAAAATTGACTGCAATTTCCAACAAAGAAAATGATTTGCGAGACCAAGCCAAAGAATTAATCTCAAAAGCCGATGATAAAGCCGAAACAAACGACAAAGATTATGTATTCATAAACTTCATTCTCACCTATTTACCCAAAGGATTAATTGGATTATTGTTAGCAGTAATTTTGTCGGCAGCAATGTCATCAACAGCTTCAGGGCTAACTGCATTGGCATCGACCACTGCAATTGACATTTACAAAAGGAATTTAAAATCCCCAAAATCCGAAAAACATTATGTGAATGCAACCAAACTTTTCACTGTTTTTTGGGGAATTATCGCCATACTTTTTGCGTGCGTTGGAACCCTTTTTGAAAATTTAATTCAGTTGGTAAATATTATCGGTTCGGTATTTTACGGTACCGTTTTAGGGATTTTCTTAGTTGGTTTTTACATCAAATACATCCGTGCAAAAGCGATTTTCTGGGGTGCAATAAGCTCGCAATTAGCCATATTCTATATCTTTTATTTAGATATTGTAAGTTTCCTATGGCTGAATTTCATTGGAGCGGTACTCACCATTTTGGTTTCATTATTCCTGCAAACCTTTATTTTCAGAACAAAGAAAATCGGCATCCAAGAATTCAATTAATAATGTTACGGTCATTTTTGAAAAGTTTCTATTCCACAAACTCCAGCAACCAACAACCATCAACCAATAACTTTTTTTTGGAGCGAATTGACCTCTTGTATTTGCAATTGCAATTCCCGCTTTCGGCTATATCTCTTCGCTTCGCTGCGAGGATACCGCCTCAATCGGGGCTGATGGAATATTCATTTTCTTGTTATTCTATTTTTTTCAAAACTCCATCAGAGTTTTAAAATCTGACCAAGTAAGTGGATAATTCAAGGTAAAAGAAGCGTACAATAAAATTCAAATCCTCTTAATTCCAGTTTTCCCGCATGAAGGATCGCAGCGGAAATCCTCTGTGGAACGAAGTGGAACAGAGATTGAAGCGAAGAGCCTGACCCGAAGTTTTTACGGAGGGGCATGCCCAAATAAAAAAGAAAACCTCAAAGTTTGTGAAGCTTTGAGGTTTTGTATAACTTGTAATTGGAGCTGCTGATTATTGAAAATTAATTCTTTAAAACGCCACATTCCATCTTGGTAATTTTGCGTTTTCATCTAAGAAATTTTGCAAAATTTGTCCTTCCATAAATGTTGGAATTACTTTATTTTTTTCATTAAAAGTTTCATACCAATGCACTTCTAATCGGTCG
>JBILPJ010000016.1:0-20178 GCA_044373975.1 Flavobacterium sp.
TCCTGCTCGTATTACTTATGTATTATTAGGAACTGGATTATTATGGTTCGGTTGGTTCGGTTTCAATGCAGGTTCAGCGGTTGGTGCAAGTGGTCTTGCTGCTCAAGCATTAGGAACTACAACTGTTGCTGCTGCTGCTGCTGCAATGGGTTGGGTATTTTTGGATAAAATTCTTGGACACAAACTTTCTGCAATGGGAGCTTGTATTGGAGCTGTAGTAGGATTGGTTGCTATTACTCCTGCTGCTGGTTTCGTAACAATTCCTTCTGCAGTAGCAATTGGTTTTATTGCAAGTTTCGTAAGCAATTTTGTAGTGAGTAAATTCCCTAAAGGTAAAGTTGATGATGCTTTAGACGTTTTTGCTTGTCACGGTGTTGGAGGAATGGTGGGAATGTTATTAACGGGAGTATTCGCTTCTAAATCTGTAAATGCAATTGTTGGTGACAATCAAGGGTTAATTTATGGCGATGCGACTTTGTTTTTAATCCAATTAAAAGCCTTAGTTATTGTTTCTGTTTTTGCTTTCACTGTTTCTTATGCCTTGTTTTACATTGTCAATAAAATCACTCCTTTGCGAGTTAGTGAAGACAAAGAAGAACTTGGTTTGGATATTTCTCAACACGGAGAATTTCTATAAAAAAGTAGCTTTTTAGCAAAAGTAAATCTGTTTTATTCTGTATTAAAATTTCCGTTTTCAAATTTATGAAAATGACGGAACGGGAATTTTTATGCCAATTTTTTAAATAAATAACATTCAATTTTTCAAATCTATTAGTAACAATTAAATTTTTAAACATGAAAAACACAATTAACATTAAATCGACTTTATTTGCATCAGCATTATTTTTAACGGCTTTTGCCAATAGTTTTGCACAAGAAACAACTCCACCAGCTACTGTTTTTGCAGGATCTGTTGACATGTACTACAAATATGACTTTTCAAAATTCGATAATAGTAAAACGAGTTTTACAAGATCAAATGATTCATTTGAATTAGGAATGGCTTCTATCGAGGCTTCACACAAAATTGGAAAAGCATCTGTTTTTGTAGATTTAGGATTCGGAACAAGAGCTTCTGAATTTACTTATAATGATGCTCCTACAACCTTTATGGTGAAGCAAATGTACGTAAATTACGATTTTTCTCCAAGTTTCAAAGTAACTGCTGGTAGCTTTGGAACACATATTGGTTACGAATTATTAGACGCAATTGACAATAAAAACTACAGTATGTCGTATGCTTTTACAAATGGACCATTCTTTAATACTGGAGTTAAAGCGCAATATACTGTTGGGAAATACAATTTTATGGCTGGAGTTACCAATCCAACAGATTTTAAATCGGCGGTAGCAGCAGGTTCAACTCAAAAAACAGTAATCGCTCAATTGGGTTATACAGGTGAAACAGGAAGTGCTTTTTTTAATTTTACTTCTGGAAGTTTAAATCCAGTTTCAACTGCTAATAAAACTCAATTTGATTTTGTAGCATCAAAGAAAGTGAGTGAGAAACTTTCATTAGGTTTCAATGGAACGTACGCATTAACGACTGATGATGTCGTTTCTGGAACTAATTCTTGGTATTCAGTAATTGGATATGCTAACATTACTTTAAAGAAAAACCTTAGTTTGGCTTATAGAGCTGAATATTTTGACGATAAAGATGGAGTTGTTGGATTGGCTGCAAATGTATTTGCCAACACACTTTCATTGAATTTCAAAGAGGGAAATTTAACCTTTATTCCTGAATTTAGATTGGATTCTGCATCAGAAAAAATCTTCTCTGACGGTGCTCCACAAAAAACTACTGCTTATATTTTATTAGCAACAACGTACTCATTTTAATTTTCGAGTTTTAATTTTTTGTTTTTAAAGACCCGATTTATTCGGGTCTTTTTTTATAATTTTATTTTTAAATTTTAAATATTTTAGTTTCAATGTTTGATTGTGAATATGCAAACCTGTCAATTAATAGGAAACAATATCCATCAGAGCCATTTATTGCAACAACATTTCCTTTATCCTAATTTAGGATGGTTTTAATCCTAATTTGATAAAATTCACTTCAAAGATTTGCTAAAATTGATATATTTATAAAATTGAACATTTAAATCAGTCAATTTAATGGAATTTGTATAGAATTACTTAAATTTGTACACTTATATTTACACACTTTTTGATGCAAAAGTCACTCAAAATTGCAATTGTAGGTTCAGGTTTAGTTGGATCGCTATTAGCAATTTATCTCAAAAAAGCAGGTCATACCGTACATGTTTATGACAGAAGTCCCGATATTCGTAAAATTCGATTTTCTGGGCGTTCTATAAATTTGGCAATGTCAAATCGGGGTTGGAAAGCTCTTGATGGCGTTGGAATTGGTGACGAAGTTCGAGAAATTGCCATTCCAATGGACAAGCGTGCAATTCATCTTGTGGACAAACTTAATTTTCAAAATTATGGTCAAGAAGGACAAAGCATCTACTCCATTTCAAGAGGAGCATTGAACAGAAAAATGATTGATTTGGCAGAACAAGCTGGAGCAGAATTCTTTTTTGAGCAAAAGATTTGGGATGTCACGTTGTCAAATGCAACTTTACATATTGGCGAAGAAGAGCGAGGTGAGTGGGAAGAATTGAAGTTTGATATGGTTTTTGGTGCCGATGGTGCTTTTTCAAGAATCCGTCACAGAATGCAACGCCAAAGCATGTTCAACTATTCGCAAGAATTTTTAAATACTGGTTACAAAGAATTGAATATTCCTGCAAATCCTGATGGAACTCATAAATTAGATAAAAATTCCTTTCATATTTGGCCTCGAGGAGAATATATGTTAATCGCTTTGCCCAATTTAGATGGTAGTTTTACCTGTACTTTATTTATGCCGTTTGAAGGCGAAAATTCGTTTTCATCATTAACAGACAGAAAATCGGTGGAAGTATTTTTCGAGAAAAACTTGCCCGATACCATTGATGTAATTCCAAATTTAACCGAAGATTTTTTCGCAAATCCAACGAGTACTTTGGTTACAATGAAATGTTTTCCTTGGACGTATGAAGATAAAGTTGCTTTAATTGGCGATGCCTGCCACGCAATTGTTCCGTTTTATGGTCAAGGAATGAATGCGGGCTTTGAAGATATTTCGGTTTTATATGAGTTGATGAATCAATATGGCGACGATTGGAAAACTATTTTTTCAGAATATGAAAAATCTCGAAAACCCAATGCCGATGCTATTGCTGAATTATCGTATCGTAATTTTATGGAAATGAGTTCGAAAACCGCTGACGAAAAATTTCTTTTACAGAAAAAAATCGAGAAACATTTTGCCGAGAAATATCCCGAAAAATGGTTGCCTTTATACGACAGAGTAACTTTTAGCCATCGCCCTTATTCTGAAGCTTTGGCAATTGGCGATTTTCAAAATGCAATCATGGAAGAAATTCTGAAAATTGAAAACATCGAAAATATTTGGGACACCGAAGAAATTGAACTTAAAATATTGAATTCATTATAAAGCAAACTGTTAACCTTTATTTTTTTCTGATAATGGTTTTATAAGAACGCGTAAAGTGCTATCATTATTAAAGTAACTGAAAATCCAGTTTATAAAAATGGAAAGTTTGTTTTTCAAATTCAATATCATTACCAAGTGAACGAGCATCCAAACAAACCAAGCAATTCTTCCTTGGAAACTAAATTTCGGCAAATCGACTACGGCTTTTCGTTTTCCAATTGTAGCCATAGCTCCTTTGTCGTGGTATTCAAAATCAAGTAAAGGTTTATTTTCTGAAATTAATTTAAAATTATCCGCTAAAAATTTTGAATGTTCAATTGCAACACTTGCCACTTGAGGATGTCCTTTCGGATATTTTGGAGTTTCCATAAGAGCAATATCACCAATAGCATAGATATCTTTTAGAGCTGTAATTTCACATTTTCGATTCACTATGATTCTATTGCCACGAGTAATGGCTTCTTTCGGAATTCCATCTAAAGTTTTTCCAACAATACCAGCCGCCCAAATTACATTTTTAGAGGCAATTGTTTCACCTGTATTTAAACCCACTGAAAAACCATCATAATTAGTCACAACCGCATTTGTTTTTACAACTACATCTAATTCTAATAAATATCGGAGTGCTTTTTTTTGAGAATCAGAACTCATTGGTTTTAAAACACTAGAAGAGCCTTCAATTAAATAAACAGTCAATTTTCGAAAATCTTTATCAGGATAATCTTTTGGTAAAATATTTTTTTTCATTTCTGCCAATGCGCCCGCAAGTTCAACTCCTGTTGGTCCGCCACCAACAATAACAAAATTCATTAATGCTTGTAAATCTTCAGGTTTTGCGACCAATGTGTCTTCAAATGTTTGAAGTATTCTGTTTCGCAATTGGATGGCTTCGGGTACTGATTTCATTGAAAAGGCAAATTTTTCAATTTGAGCATTTCCAAAATAATTAGTCGTACAACCATAAGCAAGAACCAAATAATCGTATTCAAAATCTGCAATAGTGGTTTTCAAGATTTTGGAATAAGAATCAATACTCAGGACTTCGGCAATTCTAATTCTAATATTTTTTGAATGTTGGAATACTTTTCTAATTGGAAATGAAATACTTGCAGGTTCTAATCTTGCGGTTGCAACCTGATACAGTAAAGGTTGAAATTGGTGGTAATTGTTTTTGTCAATCAATAAAACATCATAATTGGAATTTTCTAAATCTTGTGCCAATCGCAAACCAGCAAAACCCGCACCCACGATGATAATTTTTTTTGAAGTTTCCATAGTTAAGAATTAGAAATTTAAAGTTACTTACTAATAGAAGAAAATTCATCACAATTAACGTTTCCTAAAGAGGAATTTATTCTTTAAATTCGAGATGTCCTTATAAAGCCAATTTCATGAAAACATGCGATAGAATTGATATTTCAATACTAAGATAACCTTTTATAATAATTTGTTGAATTGTATAATTGGAGTTTATGCTGAATTTTTTAAGTTTCTAAGGCGTAAAAACCACAATGTTAGTATTACAAGTTATCAAATTTTGTATAAAATTCAATCGTTTTCGGATAATGAAATTGTATTTGAGCGCAATATATAATAAATACACATGTATAAACGTTTTCGTTTTATGGAACAATTGTAATTTCTCTTAAAAAAGTGTTTTTTATTTAATAATGTACAATTATCATAATTAATGATAATTTAATGTAAAAAACATTTTTTTATTTGAACTAAAAATTTAAATTTGCTCCTGCTCAAGTTTACAGTAGCTTTAGAAATCAAAAAATTATTTAAAATTATCAAAAATTAAAAAAAATGGCAAACGTTAAAAAAGAAGGTGGTTCAAAAGTAGGAGGTATGATCTCAGGAATCATTATTATTGCATGTGTATTTGTAGGTTATCTTGTATGGTCTCTATTAATGGGAGACGCATCAAACTTTGAAGGTGGAGATAGTGAAAAAGGACATCCATTGAATACTTTAGGTATGGTTTACAAAGGTGGATTTATAGTGCCTGTATTATTAGGGATGTTATTGATGGTAATTGTATTTTCTTTTGAGCGTTTTGCAGTAATTTCAAAAGCAGCAGGAAAAGGAAACTTAGATACTTTTATGAAAAGTGTTCAAACAAGTGTTAAAGAAGGAAAAATCGAAGATGCAATCGCTACTTGTGACAATCAACAAGGTTCTGTTGCAAATTCAATTAAATCTGCATTATTGAAATACCAAGATGTGAAAAAAGAAGGATTCAATAGCGAAGATGCTGCAGAAACAATTCACAAAGAAATAGAAGAAGCAACTTCACTTGAAATGCCAATGTTAGAAAAAAATATGACTATCATTTCTTCATTAGTTTCTTTAGGAACATTAGGAGGTTTGTTAGGAACAGTATCTGGGATGATTAAAGCGTTTGGTGCTTTGGCTTCTGCTGGAACTCCAGATCAAGCTGCTCTTGCAACTGGTATTTCGGAAGCATTAATCAACACTGCAACTGGTATTTCTACTTCAGTTTTGGCAATTATCGCTTACAACTTCTTTACTTCTAAAATTGACGATTTGACTTACTCTATTGATGAGGCAGGTACAACAATTGTAAATACTTACAGAAAATTCAGAGGTAGCTTGAAACAATAATTTTTGATTTTTAAATCAAATA
The DNA here is from genome assembly GCA_044373975.1 of Flavobacterium sp. Lineage (GTDB taxonomy): Bacteria > Bacteroidota > Bacteroidia > Flavobacteriales > Flavobacteriaceae > Flavobacterium. Next base: position 6,165 of record JBILPJ010000016.1, read on the forward strand.
ATATATAAAATAATGGCTAAAATAAAAATGAAAAAAAAGTCAACATCGACGGATATGACCGCGATGTGTGATGTAGCTTTCTTATTGCTTACTTTCTTTATTTTGACAGCTACAGCGAAAGTGCCTGAGGCATTACCTGTAGATACGCCTGCTTCAACAGTGCAAACAAAATTGCCTGAAACAGATTTGGCAACGATTACTATCGGAAAAGGAAAAGTTTTTTATGACCTAAAAGGAAGAGAAGTTCGTAAAAGAACACTTGAATTGATGGGAGACAAATATGGTGTAAAATTCACTCAGGACGAAAAGGAAAAATTTGCTTTAATGGAAGGATTTGGCGTGCCAATTCAAAGTTTAAGTCAAATTATCGCAATGAAGAGTGCGGATAGAAGTAAGGCTGAGCAACCTGGAGTTCCTAAAGATTCATTGGACAATCAGTTGAAAGAATGGATTTACAATTCTCGTATTGCGAATATTGAAACCAACGACAAAGAATTGCAAATTGCTATTAAAGGAGATGCAGTAGAAGAATATCCAGCAATTAAGAAAGTAATGGATATTTTGCAAGACCAAAAAATCAATAGCTTTAGTCTGGTTACTGGTTTAAGAGGAAAAGATTTTTAATTAAAAAAGATACACTAAAATGGCTGAATTAAATACCGACGGCGGTGGCGATAAAGGTGGTAAAGTAAGAAGTAAAAAGCAAAATTCAAAAGTAGATTTAACTGCTATGGTGGATTTAGCGTTCTTGCTAATCACATTTTTTATGCTAACAACCACGTTGTCAAAACCACAATCGATGAGTTTGGCATTGCCAGATAAAGAAGATGACAAGAAAAAGGAGAAGCCTATTAAAGTTGACGAAAACCGAACGATGACCGTGTTACTTGGAGACAATAACAAAATGGTTTATTATATGGGTTTATTAGAAAAACCAATTGCTGGGCCAAAAGATATTTCTTATGGTAAAGAAGGAATTCGTCAAGAATTAATAAAAAGGAAAAAGTCCGTTTTGGAATACTCTACAGCATTAGGTAAACCAAAAAATGGAATTATTGTAATCATCAAACCGAGTAAGAAATCCAATTACAGAAATTTGATTGACATATTAGATGAAATGGCAATTGTAGGTGTTGAAACCAATGCAATTGTTAATGATTTTTCTCCAGAAGAAACAAAATTGTTAGAAGGCAAATAAGAGCAATCTTAAACCCAATAACCTAATAATTAAGAAAGATGAAATTAGATATATTAAAAGATCAATGGCTTGAGATTGTTTTCGAAGGACGAAATAAGGTTTATGGTGCTTATGAATTAAGAAAATCAAATCCTAAAACTACTGTAAGAGCTCTTATAATTGGTTCAGTACTTTTTGGGTTTGCAATTGCGGCACCTCTACTTATCAATATGATTCCTAAAGGAGGTGATGATACTACATTGGATCAAAAAATTGTAACTGTAAAGTTGCCACCTAAAGAACAACCAAAGGAAAACATTCCGCCACCGCCACCGCCGCCACCAAAAGTAGATCAAGTAAAATTTGTGAAACCGGTAGTTGCAAAGGCAGAGGAAATTACGGAAGAGCCACCAAAAATTGTTGAATTAGAAAAGAAAAAAATTGGTGCTGAAACTATAAAAGGAGATCCAGACGCTGAATTAACTGTGGAGCCTGTTGGAAATGGTCCAGCGGATATTGTTGATGATAATAATATTTACAACACAGCAGGTATCGAAGTTAAACCAGATTTTCCTGGAGGAATGGCTAAATTCTACAAATATGTAGGAAATAACTATAGAACACCAGAAGAAGAAGGTCTTTCTGGAAAGGTTTATGTAACGTTTGTTGTAGAAAAAGATGGTTCATTAACGGATATTAAAGTTGTAAGAGATATCGGTTATGGAACAGGAAAAGAAGCAATTCGTGTTTTGAAATCGTGTCCAAAATGGAATCCAGGGGAGCAAAATGGTAAGAAGGTGAGGGTACTTTATTCTCTGCCAATTACTATTCAATCCGCAGAATAATGTTGAATAATTCAACTGAGAATAAAGAGAAGAAATCGCTAAAAGAGCGGTTTTTTCTCGTTATAGGAATCGTGTTTTTTGTTGCCTATTTGGCAATGGGACTGACAATCATCTTTTGGAAAAATTTTCCATTTGATATGAAGCCTGGTTATAGAATTGCTTTTGGAGTAGTTCTTATCGTATATTCTTTTATTCGGTTTTACCGAATCATAAACGACAATAAAGAGTAGGTTATGAAAAAGTTTGCACTAATTCCGTATGTATTTTTTTTAGGTTTTATCGTAGTTTTTTTTGCTTGTAATCAAACGAACAAGCAAACAAACAATAATGAAACTATTCTGAAGGGTTCAACTTCTATTTTAGTTGATGAAACATTGTTGCCAATTATTGAAGATCAAGTTGAAGTTTTTGAAAGCCTTTATGCTGGTTCTAAAATAAAGCTGATTGCAAAATCAGAATCAGAATCTGTTTTAGCATTAGCAAAAGACACTTCTAAAATTGCTATTCTTTCGAGAAAGCTTAATCCTGAAGAAGAAAAAGTTTTTGAAAGTAAAAAAATTACGCCAAGAACGACCGTTTTTGCTATTGACGCAATTGCATTTATTTCAAATAAAAGAAATAAAGACACTTTAGTTGCGTTACAAGATGTAGTGGACTTTATGAAAGGCAAACCAAATTCTAATATTAAAGGATTGGTTTTTGACAATCCAAATTCAAGTACCGTTCGTTATATGAACGAATTGTCGGGACTAAAAGAAATGCCGTCAAAAGGAATTTTCTCGTTTAAAACCAATGAAGAAGTAATCCAGTTTGTTTCCGAAAATGATGGAATGATTGGAATTGTAGGTGTAAATTGGTTGATGCAACCTTCACTGAAAATGCAGCCAATCGTGGATAAAGTCAATTTAATCAGCGTAAAAGGAATTGGTAAAACAGCCTATTATGCACCAACACAAAACAACCTTGCAGAAGGTAAATACCCTTTGGCACGTGATTTGTATATAATCAATTGTCAAGGTTATTCTGGCTTGGGAATGGGTTTCGCCTCTTTCATCGCTGGAGACATTGGGCAACGAATAATCCTAAAATCAGGATTGTTGCCAATAAAAATGCCTGGTAGAAATATCAAAACCAGAAAACAATTAGAAAACAAGAATAAATAATAAATTACATCAAGATGAACAAAGTTAAAATTTTTAGTATTGCTTTATTGACTTCAGTAACACTCAGCTATGCTCAAGATTTAGATCAGGCAAAGAAAACAATTGACGCAGAACAATTTGAAAAAGCCAAAGGAATTCTAAAATCAATTATCAAAACAAATCCTGACAATGGAAAGGCAGCCTTTTTATTAGGCTCGGTTTATCTTACTCAAAATATTTCTGACTCAGCAAAAATTTATTTCCAAAAAGGATTGGTCGCTAAATTAGATGCAAAATTCAATTATATTGGATTGGGTCAAATGGATTTGGACGATAAAAATGCCGTTGCTGCCGAAGCCAATTTTGCCTTAGCAACAAAAGATATAAGAAAAAAAGATTCGGAACAATACGTTTATATTGCGAAAGCCTATATGAATGCCAACACGCCAGATTACAAAAAAGCAATCGATGTTTTGAACAAAGCTAAAATTGCTAATCCTTTAGATGCTAATGTTTTAATGGCTTTTGGTGATGCATTTTATGGCGATAAAAATCAAAATGATTCTTATAAATCTTATCGTGACGCCTTTGATGCCGACCCAAATTTAATTAGAGCAAAAATGCAATTGGGTGTTTTGTTGAAAGGCGCAAGAGCATTTGCGGAAGCTGTAAAAGCGTATGATAATGTGGTGGCTACCAATCCTGAATACGGCCCAGTTTATAGAGAATTGGCTGAAACCTATTACTATTGGGGAAATAACGACTTAAAAAACTACAAAGAATACATCGCAAAAGCATTAGCGTATTATGAAAAATATATGAGCTTGACTGATTATTCATTGACTTCTCGTATGCGTCACGCCGATTTTTTAATTCTTGCAAAAGACTACAAAGCGTTGGAAGTTGAAGCCAATAAAATGAAAGAATTGGACAAAGTAAATCCAAGAATTTTCCGTTATTTAGGCTATTCTTCTTATGAAAATGGAAATGTAGATGCTGCAATTTCAGCGTTGGAAAATTTTATTGCAACGCCTACAAACAAAATTATTGCAAGAGATTACCTTTATTTAGGACTTGCAAAAATGAAAAAAGCCAATAATCTTGAAACTAAAGTTGTCGATGTTGTAGCTTTTGATGCAGGAGTTGCGCAGTTGAAAAAAGCCGTGGAAATGGAAATTACAATGACCAACGATTTAAGCGAAGTTGGGAAAAAATTCTACGAGCAAAAATTATTCAAGGAAGCAGCTGCCATTTATGAAATCGCGGTTACCAACATAAATTCTAAAAATTATTTGCTTGACAATTTCTATTTAGGGAACTCTTTATACTACAACAACACCAAAAAAGACGTTGTAAAACCAGATCCAATTCAGTTGCAAAAAGCCGATATCGCTTATGGAAATGTGATTATCGCTTCGCCAACAACGCAAGACGCTTACATTTTCAGAGCCAGAACGAACAATTTGCTTGAAAACGACGAAATGATAATCAAATATTATCAAGAATACATCGACATTGTAACTGCAAAAGGCGATGAAGAACTAGCTAAACCAGCCGTGAAAACCAAATTTATCGAGTCCTACAATGCAATTGCGGCGGCGTTTGCCAACACCGATAAAGCAAAAGCAAAGGAATATTTCGCAAAAACATTGGCTTTAGATGCAACAAATGAATACGCAATTCAGTCGTTAAAAGCACTAAAATAAAACACAATTTATATAAGCAAAGCCGATAGTTTCAACGCTATCGGCTTTTTTTTGGAGCGAAAATATTGGCTTTTCGAGAAATGACAGTTCCTGCTGTCCGTTATATCCCCGAGATTGCTTCGTGCCTCGCAATGACGGGGGATACCACTTCCATCAGGGCTAAAGAATTTTACTTGGCTTCTCGATTAATTGTACAAATCTTAAATCCTATTTTTGCTATCTTTTTTACATTATCTTGTCATAGTAGTAGGATATATTTTTTTCAAATTTGCCCAATACGATTTATTTTTATAATTTGAATAGATAATTACTTTATTCTTACTAAAATCAACACTATTTCTATTTAAAGTATCACCAATTGCTTGAGTATCATATTTTTCAGTTTCATAAATAACGTTTGCATTTTTATCATACAATATATTCCAAACTATTCCAGTTGTTAAATCATTTATTTCATAACAATCATATAAAGTCTTGTCTCTTTTATATGAAAATTTCTTTTTTAAAACAATGCTATAATCTTGATTTCTAATTTTATAAATAAGGTTTTTTTCTTTGTTTAAATAAAAAAACAATTCGTAATCCAATGTTGCATCATCAACACGAATACTATCAATTTTAATAAACCCTTTTTCAATAATAGAAGTTTTAGAATTTAATATTTCTTTCGGTTTTGTATTGTTTTTACAACTTATCAATGTTGTAAAAATTAATAAATAAACTATTTTCATTTTAAGATTTTTTGTTAATTATAGTTTTAGGTGTAATTTTTTGAGCGGTTCCATCACAATCAACTTTAATTTCTTTTTTATTCGCTAATCAAAGTGTTCTTAATATTTACAACTTGAGTTTAAACTTTATCAAATATAAAAAAAAATTGCGTAAAGTCAGGGGGTATTTGAGCAGCGTTTCTTAAGAACTATTTTTCGCAGTTGTTTTTCTATCAATTCTAAAATTATAATTCTTCAATCTTAAATCGCAATTCTGCAATCTAAAATCCTATTTTTCACTACCTTTGCAACCTATTTTAAATTAAAAATGCTCAAAAAAGAAACACAAATAGCTGTCGAAAAAGGATTAATGCTTCCCTTAATGGAAGAATTCTACACAATTCAAGGCGAAGGATATCATACAGGAACTGCTGCTTATTTCATCCGAATTGGCGGTTGCGATGTAGGTTGTCATTGGTGTGATGTCAAAGAAAGTTGGAATGCCGAATTACATCCGCCCACAAATACCGATTTGATTGTCGAAAATGCTTCTAAATATTCTGAAACAGTTGTCGTAACTGGTGGCGAACCGCTAATGTGGGATATGACTGCGTTAACTCAAAAGCTAAAAGAGAAAAATCTAAAAGTACATATTGAAACTTCTGGCGCCTATCCATTATCAGGAACTTGGGATTGGATTTGTCTTTCCCCAAAGAAAAATAAATTGCCAACGCAAACAGTTTATGATAATGCCAATGAGTTAAAAGTGATTATTCACAACAAACACGACTTTACATTTGCCGAAGAGCAAGCCGAAAAAGTAAACTCAAATGCCATTCTTTTTCTTCAGCCAGAATGGAGCAAAAAAGAAGAAATGACGCCACTAATTGTAGATTATGTAATGAACAATCCAAAATGGCGCGTTTCGTTGCAAACGCATAAATACTTGAATATACCATAAAATGATAAAAAAAATCTCTTTATTTCTGTTTTTCTTAATTTCAATTACTACCTTTTCACAAGAAAGTGAACTTTTGTCTGAAACGGACGATGTGAATGCCCCAGATGTAGTTAAGCCAATATTTAATGAAGGCGGAATAGATAAATTTTATGAATTTGTCAAACAAGAATTCAATTTTTCTAAAATTTCTAAATCAGGAATTATTGTAGTTTCATTTTCAATAAATACTTTAGGAGAAATAAAAAACATTAGAGTTATAGATTTTCCTGATGTTGAATCAGCAACAGAAATTATAAGAGTAATTCAAAAAGCACCAAAGTGGGAACCTGCAAAACGTGCTGGGAAACCATTTGAGGTCAAATTTAAAATGCCTTTCAAATTTACTGTAAATGAATCCAGAAAGCAAGAACCAGAAAAAACAACCGAAAACACATTTTCAACGGCAAACGGAATAGAAAGTAAACCAAGTTTTGTTGGAGGTATGGGAGGTTTTTACGAATTTATAGCTAAGAATTACAGAACTCCAGACGTACAAGGTCTTAAGGGTAAGGTAGTTGTTAGTTTTGTTGTTGAAAAAGACGGAAGTATTGTTGAAGTTAAAGTAATAAAAGATTTAGGATATGGAACAGGAGCAGAGGCAATTCGGGTTTTAAATTTATCTCCTAAATGGAAGCCGGGACTGCAAGATGGAAAACCTGTTAGGGTAATTTTTTCTCTACCAATAACTATTCAATCTAAACGATAATTGTAATTCTAAACAGTCAGCCTCGCCAAATAGTCATAATGTTCGCCTTCCAATACCAATTCGCATTTCAACCCATTGGCAACAGCCGCATTTTGCAACGTGTTATAATCCATATACAACCAAGGAAAAGGCGCTTCTTTTTCGCCTTTATAGGTAATGGTAAATTCTAATTCACCATAATATTTATCACCAGAAATCCATTTTCCACCGTCCGAGTCTTCATCAAACATATAAATAATATCGGAGGAATCAATTAGGATTTGACCATTTTCAACCAATAAAGATTTTAGTTTTTGAAGGTAATTGGAAACGTTTTCTAATTTTCCAAAAATCCCCGTTCCATTCATTAATAGAATAATTGTATCAAATTTTTCATCGGTTTCAAAATGCAATATGTCTTCAACTTTTACATTTGACAAACCTCTTAATTTACAAGCTTCAATTGCTTTTTCAGAAATGTCAATTGCTGTAACAGCTAATTTTTTTTCATTTTGCAAATACAAACTATGACTTCCAGCGCCACAACCAACATCTAAAACTTTTCCTTTGGCAAGCAAAAGTGCTTTCTGCTCTAAAATTGGCATTCCAGAAAAATCCCGAAATAAATACGCAACCGACATTTCATCTTCTTCAGAAATGGTAGTTTCCGTAATTAAATCTTCAGGAGAATTGTTGGTTTGAAAATCAAGAATGGCTGTTCCGAAAAGGTCTTTCATTTTTTTGTTTAAAGTTTAAGGTTTCAGGTCTCAAGTTTGTTACTTTTGTAGTTCCAACTTTAAACTTTAAACTTGAAACAAATTCTAAACGCACTTCCTAAAGAAGCCAAAGATAAGCATATCGAAAACAAAAAGTATTTTGATAAGCTAAAAAAGAAAACGCCCAAGAATTTAGATTATATAATGCAGGATTTGCACACCGCCGAATTTAAAAAAACCGATTGCTTGAAATGTGCAAACTGTTGCAAAACTACAGGGCCACTTTTCACATCGGCTGATATTGAAAGGGTTTCCAAGTATTTGCGTCAAAAACCACAACAATTCATCGATCAATATTTACAAATTGATGAAGATAAAGATTATGTTTTGCAAAGTGTTCCGTGTACATTTTTAGATAATGAAAATGCTTGTATGATTTATGATGTACGTCCAAAAGCGTGCAGAGAATTTCCTCATACCGACCGTAAAAAATTCCAACAAATCTCAGAATTGACCTTGAAAAATGTTGCTATTTGCCCTGCAGCATTTAATATTGTTGAGGAAATGAAAAAGAAAATGCCTTTATAAGTAAGTCGAAAGTTTTAATGTCGTAAAGTCAAATGTCTTAAAAAAGTAAAAAACTATTAAAATCATCATTATGAAAAACACCATCGTATTTCTATTGTTTATTTGTCACTTTTCATATTCTCAAACCGTCGAATTTATTACCAAAAACGACACGCTTCAAAAGCCTAAATACCAACAATTTATTTGTATTAATGATGCTACAGATACTGCTGGATTAATAAAAGTAGCACGAATTAAAGTTTCTGGAAGTATAGAAAATCCAATATTACTTTTCCTGACAATTAATGCGGAAGCTCAAAAACTTGGAGCAAATTCATTTAAATTTAATGATTTTAAAAAAAATGAAGACAATTCGGCGGAATTAATATTAGATGTATATTTCAGCACTGACGAAATTTTAGAAACCAATTTTAAAAACATTCCAAAAAATAAAATATATATTTTTGGAGATGATAATTTATTAAAAACTAAATCTCAAAATTATAAAATTGATGGTGTAAAGTATGAAATTAGCACTGGACAGTTTAAAGAATTTTCAGTAAAAGTTGGAGAAGAATTGAAGATTAATAAAGGTGGGTTTACAGGAATGACAATTTGGATAAAAGGAATTGAAGATAAATCGAGTACTTTTATTAATTTTTCAGGTGCAAATGTTACTGGAGGATCTTATAATCCATATAATAGGGGAGTTGGAATTTCTATTAATACGGGATTTATCAATAAAATGGAACCAAATATTGCTTTGTTTTTATTGAAAATTTTCAAAGAGCAATAATATAAATAGTTTCATTTGTTATTTTTTTTAAATTATAATAAATTAATTCCAACTTTAAATTGCAATTCAATTCTGTTTCCTATCTTTGCAATCTAAATTTAGAGGAAAAATTTGAACTGATTGCAACCTCGTTAAAAAAATGCTAAAGCAGAAATTTCTCCTTTAACATTCCCGCAATCCTTTTTTTTCTCGCTTAATTAAAAAAACTAATTATTATGGCTTATTTATTTACGTCAGAATCTGTGAGTGAGGGACATCCTGATAAAATTGCAGATCAAATTTCAGATGCATTAATCGATAACTTTTTGGCTTTTGACCCAGAATCAAAGGTGGCTTGCGAAACTTTAGTAACAACTGGTCAAGTAATTCTGGCTGGTGAAGTAAAGTCGGAAACGTATCTTGACGTTCAGCAAATTGCACGTGAGGTTATCAGAAAAATTGGATATACTAAAAGTGAATATATGTTTGAAGCCAATTCTTGTGGTGTTCTTTCAGCTATTCACGAGCAATCTGGCGACATCAATCAAGGTGTTGACCGTGCTAATAAAGAAGAACAAGGCGCTGGTGATCAAGGTATGATGTTTGGTTATGCAACGAATGAAACAGAGAATTTTATGCCATTGGCACTTGATTTATCTCATAAATTATTACAAGAATTAGCGGTTTTACGTCGTGAAAACAGTGAAATTAAATATTTGCGTCCTGATGCAAAATCGCAAGTTACCTTAGAATATAGCGATGAAAATAAGCCAGTTCGTATTGATGCAATTGTAATTTCTACGCAACACGATGATTTTGATGAAGAAGCTACAATGTTAGCGAAAATCAAATCTGATTTAGTTGAAATATTAATTCCAAGAATCATCAAAAACAATCCAAAATACGCTCACTTATTTAACGATAAAATCACGTATCACATTAATCCAACTGGTAAATTCGTAATCGGAGGACCTCACGGAGATACTGGATTAACTGGTAGAAAAATTATTGTGGATACGTATGGTGGAAAAGGAGCACACGGAGGTGGAGCTTTTTCTGGAAAAGATCCAAGTAAAGTGGATAGAAGTGCGGCTTATGCAACACGTCACATTGCTAAAAATTTAGTTGCAGCTGGTGTTGCAGATGAAATTTTAGTACAAGTTTCGTATGCAATTGGAGTGGCTAAACCAATGGGAATTTTCATAGATACCTACGGAACTTCAAAAGTGAATTTGACAAATGGTGAAATTGCTAAGAAAGTAGAAGCTATTTTTGATATGCGTCCATATTTTATTGAGCAACGTCTAAAATTAAGAAATCCAATATACAGCGAAACTGCTGCCTACGGTCATATGGGAAGAACCCCTGAAACGGTAACCAAAACTTTCAAAGCACCTGGTGGAATTGAAAAAACAGTAACTGTTGAATTATTTACATGGGAAAAATTAGATTTTGTTGATGAAGTAAAAGCAGCTTTTGGATTGTAAATCAATCTTTATATAAAAACCAAAAACCTGACTATTTATGTAGTCAGGTTTTTTTATACTTATAAAAGTCGGTTTAATAAATCAAATACGGCTTTCTCATTTTCTTAAAATCGTCTAAGCCATTTTTCCAACTCTCGCAAATTTCTTCTTCCGATAATCCTGATTCAATTTGTTCTTGCAATTTTTTGGTTCCCGCTAATTTTGTAAAAAAAGTATTGAAGAATTTCATTTTGTCAGCCGTTTCATTATAAGCTTTAAGCAACCATTTCAATTCTAATTTTTCAATTTTTGGAATAGCAGTCAAATCTTCGCCATAACATTCAACGCCATTATATACAGGGTCTTTTGCGCCGAAATTTGGCATTGGAATAAAACTAAAATCCGCTTTTGGCAAATACGGCGAACCGTAAATTTGGAATTGTTTCTCTGTTCCACGCCCAACACTCACATTGGTTCCTTCAAAAAGACACAAACTCGGATACAAATTTATAGCTTGGTCGTTTGGTAAATTTGGCGATGGTTTTTCAGGTAAACTGTATTTCATTTCACGATTATAACCTGCGCACGCAATTATTTTTAAGTCGCAACGAACCTCGTTTTTCAACCAGTTTTCGCCGTTAATCATTTGTGCGTATTCGCCAATGGTCATTCCGTGCAATAACGGAATTGGATGCATTCCCACAAAACTTGTAAATTCTTTTTCTAAAACAGGGCCATCAACAATCGAAATATTCGGATTTGGACGATCTAAAACAAGCAATTGAATGTTGTTTTCGGCACAAGCTTCCATAATATAATGCAACGTAGATATATAGGTGTAAAAACGGGCACCAACATCCTGTAAATCAAAAATCAAAACGTCAATTCCTTCTAATTGCTCGGGTTTCGGCTTTCTGTTTTCGCCATAAAGTGAAATAATTGGAATTCCAGTTTTGACATCTTTCCCATCAATAACGTGTTCCCCAGCATCAGCAGTTCCCCGAAAACCGTGTTCTGGCGCATATATTTTTTGAATATTGATTTTGTTTTTTACTAAAAAATCAACCAAATGACTTTTTTTTCTGTCATACCCTTCAACGTGCGAAAGTCCAATTGAATCAGGAAGCATATAAATTGAATCATACAAAACAATTCCCGTTTGATTGGTTACAACACCAATTTTTTTGCCATCTAATAATGAAAAATAGGATTTATAATTATCTGCGCCAGTGCTAAACCGATTAGTTTTTTCACTATTAATAACGGTACTTTTATTGGTCGCAACCGAATTCCGAATCCCTTTTTGTGCAGGTTTACACGAAAAGATCAACAGCGAAATCGAAACAAGAAATACATAAGAAAGCTTTTTTCTTCCCGAAATCGTTTGGTGTTTTAATGCTGTAGTGCTATTTTGAATCATATTTATTTGCCCGAAAAATAATTAATTAACTTTAAATACTTGAAAATATATTCTAAAAACGTAATTTTGACTCGAGCGAAGCAATCCGACTTTGCAACATCAAATCACAAAAACTATTGAATTTAGAATATTTCATAGCCAAAAGACTCATCACTGCTCGAGACCATAAAAGTAGTATATCTGCGCCAATTATAAAAATTGCGATTGCAGCAATTGCAATTGGAATGATAATGATGATTGTTTCCATTGCCACAGGAATTGGTTTGCAACAGAAAATTCGCCAAAAAGTTGCCGCTTTCAATGGACATATTAGCATCACAAATTACGACGAAAATCAGTCGCAACTCAGTATAACACCCATTTCTACGCATCAAGATTTCTACCCAACATTCAAAAATGTATCTGGAATCAACCACATTCAGGCAGTTGCAACCAAAGCTGGAATCATTAGAACAGAAACCGCTTTCGAAGGAATAATTTTCAAAGGCGTTGGAAAAGACTACCAATGGGAAAACCTAAAAGAGTATCTTGTAGCGGGGAATTTACCAAATTTAAACAACCAACTCAACGAAGAAGTTCTCGTTTCTGAATTTCTTGCCAACCGATTAAACCTGAAAGTAGGCGACCGATTCAACACCTTTTTTATGAAAGAAGACACGAATCAAAAACCAAATCTTCGCGTTTTCAAAATCACAGGCATTTTCAATTCCGGATTTCAAGAATTTGACGCGTCCTATATAATAGGTGACATCCGACATTTGCAACGCATCAATAAATGGAGCCCAGACCAAGTCGGCGCATTCGAAGTTTTCGTGGACGATTTCAACACCATCCAGGAAAAAGGGCAGGAAGTTTATGAGCAAACAGGCTCTTCACTCGACACCCAAACCATCGTCGAAAAATATTATTACATTTTCGAATGGCTCAAATTATTCGATTTCAACATCATCGTCATCCTCATAATCATGATCGCTGTCGCCACAATCAATATGGTCGTAGCGCTTTTAGTGCTCATTTTGGAACGCACACAAATGATAGGAATTCTCAAAGCTTTGGGCGCAAATAATTGGGCAGTCCGAAAAATATTCCTCTACAACGCCTTCTATTTAATCACAAAAGGACTCTTTTGGGGCAATACAATCGGCATCGGATTACTCATAATCCAACAAAAATTCGGAATAATCAAACTCAATCCCGAAAATTATTATGTCAACCAAGCCCCAGTTTACCTCGATTTCGGCTACATTTTACTACTAAACCTCGGCACAATCCTAATCTGTTTACTCATTTTACTAATCCCGTCGTACATCATCACAAAAATTTCCCCAATTAAAGCAATTCGTTTCGATTAATTTTTTGTCAGGAGCTATTTCCAGCTTTCCGTTCCAAGTCCTCATTCAAAAAGGTGTTTTTCTATGCCAAAAAAGGAGCTTCCTGCGGTCGCTCTTTTTCGCCAAGAAAAACTACCTTTTTTCATTCCGGGCTTTCCACTTCAATCTGGGCTAGGACATCCCGAATCCCCAGAACTTTCTATTTTCATAAGTACGTCCCGACTTAAATGCTCTTTCTAATAAGTTAATTTGTTTATTTTTTGATTCGGTTATTTGTGAAAATCCGTTTAATCTGTCTAATCTGTGGCGAAAAAAATCTCTCTATTTGTCAATCTGAATTTATTTCAGATTCTGTTTCACACCTGACAGGTTTTTAAAACCTGTCAGGTGTAAATTGTTTTTTCCCAAACCAACAACCATCAACTATCAACCATCAACCAAAAACCATCAACCATCAACCAAAAACCATCAACC
>JBILPJ010000113.1:0-7611 GCA_044373975.1 Flavobacterium sp.
CAGACAGAAGAGTTGTTTTCTCTCCTGAAGAATTGGTGCGATTGAAACAAAAGTATCCAGAAGCTGAAATTAAAGTAGAAAGTTCAGACATTAGGATTTTCACTGACGAACAGTATTCTAATTTGGGAATTGATGTGGCAACGGATATGACCGATTGTGATGTTTTATTTGGCGTAAAAGAAGTGCCAACTGACGCCTTAATTCCAAACAAAAAGTATTTCTTTTTTTCTCATACAATAAAGAAACAGCCTTATAATAGAAAATTATTACAAGCCATTCTTGAAAAGAATATTGATTTCTATGACCACGAAACTATTGTTGATGCTGATTTTAATCGATTGATTGGTTTTGGTAGATACGCAGGAATCGTAGGTTCTTATAATGCTTTTCGGGCTTTTGGAATAAAGTTTGGATTGTTTACAATTCCAAAAGCAGAAACACTTTCTGGCAAAGACGAATTGGTAACAAAATTAAAAAGACAAGTATTACCACCTATAAAAATTGTGCTCACAGGTTGTGGGAAAGTAGGAAATGGCGCAAAAGAAATCTTAGATGCTATTAAAATCAAAGAAGTTTCTATTGATAATTTCCTGACTAAAAAATACTCGGAAACCGTTTATGTTCAAATTGATGTTTTGGATTACAACAAGCGTAAAGATGGAAAAGTAATTGGAAAGAAAGATTTTTATACAAATCCCACAGAATATACATCCGATTTTGAACGTTTTACAAAAGTGTCAGATATTTTCATAGCAGGACATTTTTATGGAAATGATGCACCTTATATATTGACACGAGAAATGCTACAAGCCAATGATTGCAATATCAAAGTGGTTGCTGATATTTCCTGTGATGTCAACGGACCAATTGCGTGTACCATTAAAGCGTCAACAATTGCAGAACCATTATTTGGGTATTTGCCAAGCGAAAACAAGGAAGTTGATGTTTTTCATCCAGCTGCAATCGTTGTGATGTCGGTTGATAATTTGCCTTGCGAACTTCCAAAAGATGCCAGTGAAGGTTTTGGGAAAATGTTTATGAAACATGTAATTCCTGCTTTTTTCAATGGCGATAAAGACGGAATTCTCCAAAGAGCAAAAATGACAGAAAACGGCAAACTTACCGAAAGATTTCAGTATTTACAAGACTATGTTGATGGTAAATAAATCGATTTGGACTTTGCCAAGAATTTCCACGAATTAATCTTTGGCAAAAAAGCCACACTATTTCGATACTAAAAGTTTGCCCCGAATTTACTTCGTCAGTTCGACCTTCGGTCTCGGGTCACGAATTCCCACTAATTAATTGGTGTTAATTAGAGAAATTCGTGTTGAAAAAATAACCTAACTTTTAATGAGTTCAAACGTGATAGTACTCATAAAATCCGTTAAGAAATCGATTTCGTTAATAACTTAATAGCCTAACTATTGCGAGTTTATTTTTTATAAATGTATATTTATCAAATATTAGTAATTGTTTTATCAGAACGCTATTTATTAAGAATAGTATTAGGAATATGGAAATAATTGCGCCCAAACTATTAATTAACTTTTAAACCAAAATTTATGAACTCAGAAAATGTTCAAACCAAATGGGGACAATTTATTCCCTTAGTAACTGTTTTTTTCTTTTGGGGTTTTGTTGCCGCAAGTAACGACATCCTTATTCCAGTATTTAAAAAAGCTTTCGATCTAACTCAAGGTCAAAGCCAATTAGTTTCATTAGCATTTTATATTGCTTACACTGTAGGTTCCTTGATTTATATGGGAATTTCACTTTTGATGAAAGAAGATTTAGTGAATAGAATTGGATATAAAAACGGATTGGCTTTAGGTTTAGGAATTTCAGCATTGGGAACATTATTGTTTTATCCAGCTGCAAATACAGGTTCATTTCCATTAATGTTATCAGGATTATTCATTGTGGCTTTGGGATTTTCATTGCAACAAACAGTAGCAAATCCATTAGCGATTGCACTTGGTCCAATTACTACAGGTTCTCAAAGACTAACGTTGGCGGGTGGAATTAATAATTTTGGAACAACAATTGGACCCTTGGTGGTGAGTTTTGCTATTTTTGGCTCTAGTGCTGGTGCAAATACTGAAATGAGTATTGAAAGCGTTAAAATTCCTTATTTAGTTTTAGGATTGGCTTTCTTAGTAGTTGCCATTTTATTGAAATTTTCGTCACTTCCAGACAAGCCAGTTGCAGTTGTTGAAGTTGAAAACGATACCAATTCTTCAAGAAGTTCGGCGTTGAAATACCCACAATTAATTATGGGGATGATTGCAATTTTCGTTTACGTGGGGGTTGAAGTTTCAACAGCTAGTAATCTTCCAGCCTATATGGAATCTAAATTAGGATTTTTAACACAAGATATTGCACCATATATTTCATTGTATTGGGCGAGTTTAATGATTGGTCGTTG
The DNA here is from genome assembly GCA_044373975.1 of Flavobacterium sp. Taxonomy (GTDB): domain Bacteria; phylum Bacteroidota; class Bacteroidia; order Flavobacteriales; family Flavobacteriaceae; genus Flavobacterium. The sequence continues at coordinate 2,429 of JBILPJ010000113.1, forward strand.
GACAGGAGCCGTTGGTGCTTTTACCAATGATTTAAGCATGCAAAAAATATTAAAATTCATCGCACCTTATTTGGCTTTCGGAGTATTTTTATTAGTAAATGCAATTGCAAAACACGACTTAACACCGTTTTATGTTTACGGTTTAATCATTTTAGTATTAATCGCTGCTGATATTTTAAGTAAAGGAAACCCTGCGAGAATGTTATTATTGTTTTCAACTTTAGGAATTGTAGCACTAGTTATTGGAATGTTTACTACTGGAATGACAAGTGTTTATGCGTTTACTAGCGTAGGTTTATTTTGTAGTACTTTATGGCCGTGTATTTTTACATTAGCAATTAGTGGATTAGGAAAAAACACCAGTCAAGGAAGTAGCTTTTTAATTATGATGATTATGGGTGGTGGAATTGTGAGCTGGTTACAAGGTTTTATTTCTGAAAGCATTGGAATTCAAAGTAGCTATATTGTAGGAGTTGTATGTTTTGCTTATTTGGCTTTCTATGCTTGGAAAGTGAGCGGAATATTAAGAAGTCAAGGAATTGATTTTGACAAACCAGTTTCTGGCGGACATTAATTCATTCTATTTATAATTTTTAAAAAAGGATTTGTATTTTACAAATCCTTTTTTTTTTTTAAGGTTCAAAGGTTCAAAGAGGCAAAGTTTAAAGTAACAAAGATTCTGTATTTGTTTTAATCACCATAATATCCTATTTTTACTTATTACAATTTAACTTATGAAAAACATACTTTACGGACTTTTTCTTTTTTCAACAGTCACTTTTGCACAAAGCAACGATGAATTAAAGTTTAAAGAAATCTATAAATCGGCATTGACCAATTCCAAATGTTATTCTTGGTTGGATGATTTGTCTAATAAAATTGGTGCTCGATTATCAGGTTCTGCAGGTGCTCAAAAAGGGGTAGAATACACCAAAGCGCAATTGGAAACTCTAGGTTTAGATAAAGTCTATCTTCAAGAAGTAATGGTGCCAAAATGGGTTCGTGGCGAAAAAGAAGTCGCTTATATTTTAGATAATAAAACCAAAACTGTTATTCCTGTTTGTGCTTTGGGAGGTTCAATTGCAACACCTAAAAACGGAATTTCAGCAGAAGTAATTGAAGTACATTCCATCAAAGAAATAGCAGAATTAGGAATTGATAAAATCAAAGGGAAAATCGTGTTTTTCAATCGTCCGATGCAACCTGACAATATTGAAACTTTTACTTCTTATGGAGGTTGCGTAGATCAACGATTTGGCGGAGCTAAAGAAGCTTCTAAATTTGGTGCGGTAGCCACAATTGTTCGCTCAATGAATATGAGATTGGATGATTTTCCACATACAGGTGCGCAAAGTTATGGTGACATTCCAAAAGAAAACTATATTCCAACTGCTGCAATTAGTACCAATGGAGCGGAGTTATTAAGCAAATCCTTAAAAGCAAATCCCAATTTGAAATTTTATTTAAAGCAATCCTGCCAACTTATGGAAGATGTTTTGTCATATAATGTTATTGGTGAAATTACTGGAAGTGAACACCCCGAAAAAATTATGGTAGTTGGCGGTCATTTAGATTCTTGGGATTTAGCTGACGGTTCACAAGATGATGGCGCAGGAGTCGTGCAAAGTATGGAGGTTTTGAATATTTTTAAAAGCATTGGTTACAAGCCTAAAAATACCATTCGAGCAGTACTTTTTATGAACGAAGAGAACGGTGGACGTGGCGGTAAAAAATATGAAGAGCTGTCAAAAGCGAATAATGAAAATCATATTTTTGCCTTAGAAAGTGATTCGGGAGGATTTTCCCCACGAGGATTTTCCTTTGAAACAGATGAGGTTAATTTGGCTAAAATTCAAACTTGGAAAGGATTTTTTGAACCGTATCTGATTCATAGTTTCACCAAAGGACATTCTGGATCCGACATTGAACCATTAACTTCTAAAAAAATAATTAAAGCAGGATTGCATCCAGATTCACAACGTTATTTTGATTACCATCACGCTGCAAACGACAAATTTGATGCCGTTAATAAAAGGGAATTGGAATTGGGAGCAGCAACTATGGCGGCATTAATGTATCTAATTGACCAAAACGGAATCGACTAAAATGGTTAAAAATTCTGCATAAAAAAAGACCTGTAAGTTGAACTCGCAGGTCTTTTTTGATTTTTTATAAGTGCTATTAAAACGAATTTACCGTTTTTCTAATCGCTACTAATTTTGTCATTAAAGCTTCAAAATAGTCTAAATGCAACATATTAGCGCCATCACTTTTTGCATTTGCAGGGTCAAAATGTGTTTCTATAAAAATACCATCAACGCCAACAGCAATTCCAGCCTTGGCAATAGTTTCAATCATTTCAGGACGTCCGCCAGTTACACCAGCCGTTTGATTGGGTTGTTGTAACGAATGCGTAACATCCAAAACAGTGGTTGCATACTGTTGCATCGTTGGGATTCCACGAAAATCAACAATCATATCTTGGTAGCCAAACATCGTCCCACGATCAGTGACCATCACATTTTGATTGTGACAATCTAAAACTTTTTGAACGGCGTGTTTCATACTTTCAGGACTCATAAATTGCCCTTTTTTCAAGTTAACCACTTTTCCAGTATTGGCAGCAGCCATAACTAAATCGGTTTGACGAACTAAAAAAGCGGGAATTTGCAACACATCAACATATTCAGCAGCCATAATAGCATCTTCATTGGTGTGAATATCTGTAACCGTTGGAATGCCAAAAGTCTCTGAAACTTTTCTCAATATTTTCAACGCTTTTTCATCACCAATTCCAGAAAAGCTATCAATTCTGGAGCGATTTGCTTTTTTGAAAGAACCTTTAAAAACAAAAGGAATCTCTAATTTATCGGTAATTCCAACTAATTTCTCAGCAATTCTTAACGCCATTTCTTCGCCTTCAATAGCGCAAGGTCCTGCTAATAAAAAGAAGTTGCCACTATTGGAATGTTTAATCTGTGGAATTGTATGTATGTTCATAAGTTGTTTTGTTGAGGTGCAAATATAGTTATGATTTGGGAATTAGAAATTACGATTGCTGATTTTATTTCAATCCAAATCCCTACTTCGGATTCATCACTAAAAATGGAATAATCATTTCTTCCAATGAAATTCCCCCGTGCTGATAGGTGTTGCGGTAATAACTCACATAATGATTGTAATTATTGACATACGCCAAGAAAAAATCATTCTTTGCAAAAATATAAGAACTACTCATATTTATGGTCGGCAATCCAATTTTTTTCGGGTCTTTTACCGCATAAACATCTTTATCTTCATACGTCAAACTTCTTCCCGTTTTGTATCTCAGGTTCAAACTCGTGTTTTTATCCCCAATAACTTTCGATGGATTTTTCACATTTATCGTTCCGTGATCGGTGGTCAATATCAACTTAAATCCTAATTTTTGTGCCTGCTGAATGATATCTAAAAGCGGTGAATTTTTAAACCAACTCAATGTCAGTGAGCGATACGCCTTGTCATCAGAAGCCAATTCTTTCACCACATCCATTTCTGTTTTAGCGTGCGAAAGCATGTCCACAAAATTATAAACCACCGTCACCAAATCATTATTTTTCAATGTTTTGAAATTGTCAACGAGTTTTTTTCCCGCAGCTAAATTGGTGATTTTAAAATAATCTTGTTTTATATTTAAACCCAAACGTTTCAAATGCGCAGTCAAAAACTCCGCTTCATACAAGTTTTTTCCACCTTCATCAGGATCATTTTTCCAATATTGAGGAAACTGTTTTTCCATTTCTAGTGGCGTCAATCCTGAGAAAATCGCATTTCTTGCATACTGTGTCGCCGTTGGAAGCAACGCATAATAAGGAACTTCCTTTTCTAATTTATAATGATTGTTCACCACACTTTCAAAAACTTTCCATTGGTCGTAACGCAAATTATCAATCACCACAAATAAAATTGGCTTGTCTTTTTTAGTAATTTCAGGAACTACTAATTCTCGAAAAAGCGTGTGCGATTGAATCGGTTTATCTGCTTTTGGTTCGAACCAATCCTCGTAATTTCGCTCTATAAATTTTCCAAATTGCGAATTTGCCTCCGCTTTTTGAGATTCCAAAATCTGAATCATTCCGTGGTCGTTGATATTCTCCAATTCCAATTCCCAAAAAATCAGTTTTTTATACAATTCTACCCAATCTTCATAGGAATTTACCATCGCCATTTCCATCGAAATCTTGCGAAATTCCTTCTGATAATCCAATGTTGTTTTCTGCGAAATCAATCTCGAATGATCCAAATTCTTCTTCAAACTCAATAAAATCTGATTTGGATTCACTGGTTTTATCAAATAATCCGCAATTTTCGACCCAATTGCCTCCTCCATAATATATTCCTCCTCGCTCTTGGTAATCATAATCATTGGCGTCGAAGACTTCTTTTCCTTCATTTCCGACAACGTTTCCAAGCCGCTCATTCCAGGCATATTTTCATCCAAAAACACAATGTCAAAATTCCCTTCTTCAAAAATATCAATAGCGTCACGCCCATTATTACAGGTCGTAACATGATAATTCTTCATTTCCAAAAACAAAATATGCGGCTTTAAATGCTCAATTTCATCATCAACCCAAAGTATTTTTATGTTGTCCATATCCCAATTTTTAGTTCTAAAATCCTGTTATTATTTTGAAGCAATTTAACACTATTTCAACGCCAACTTCTTAATTTTATTGTAATTTTTTTCTTTAGAAGCTATTTCCTGCTTTCCGCTTCAAGTCCTCATTCAAAAAGGTGTTTTTCTAAGCCAAAAAAGTAGCTTCCTTCGGTCGCTCTTTTTCGGCAAGAAAAACTACCTTTTTTCATTCCGGGCTTTCCGCTGCAATCAGGGCTATCAGGAATTGTCGTTTTGTTACTTTTATTTTTTGGCTTTAGCAACGGAATGAAGTCCGATAGTCTATAATTAATACCTCAAAGTCTATAATTATAGTCTTTGAGTCTATAATTAATACCTCGAAGCTTATAATTATAGTGTTTTAGTCTATAATTTGATACTATTAGTCTATAATTAATACCTCGGAACTTATAATTATAGTGTTTGAGTCTATAATTTGATACTATTAGTCTATAATTAATACCTCGGAGCTTATAATTATAGTGTTTGAGTCTATAATTTGATACTATTAGTCTATAATTAATAC
>JBILPJ010000001.1:0-55469 GCA_044373975.1 Flavobacterium sp.
TTTCGGTAACTGGGAATTTGGTGGAAAGTCAAGGTGCTGGTCAGAAATTTGAAATTCAAGTTACTACTTTACAAATACTTGGAGATTCTGATGCGGAGAAATTTCCGATGCAACCGAAGAAACATTCGTTGGAATTTTTGCGTGAAAATGCACATTTAAGAGTGCGTACGAATGCTTTTGGGGCGATTATGAGAGTGCGTTCGGTATTGTCGTTTGCAGTTCATACGTATTTTCAAAACAAGGGATTTGTATATGTAAATACACCAATTATAACGGGTTCGGATGCTGAAGGTGCAGGAGAAATGTTCAAAGTTACGGCATTGCCATTTGACAAAACTCCAAGAACTGAAGAGGGAAAAGTTAATTATAAAGAAGATTTTTTTGGCAAGGAAACCAACTTAACGGTTTCGGGACAATTGGAAGCTGAAACTTTTGCGATGGCTTTGGGTCAAGTATATACTTTTGGCCCTACTTTCCGTGCTGAAAACTCAAATACTTCGCGCCATTTGGCTGAATTTTGGATGATTGAACCTGAAGTGGCTTTCAATGATTTGAATGATAATATGGATTTGGCTGAAGATTTTATTCAATATGTAATTAAATACACGATGGATAAATGTCAGGACGATTTGAAGTTTTTGGAAGGGCGTTTGACAGAAGAAGAGAAAGTAAAACCTCAGGCGGAACGCAGCGAAATGCCATTGCTTGAGAAATTGAATTTTGTTTTAGAAAACAATTTTAAAAGAGTTTCTTATACCGAAGCAATTGATATTTTAAGAAATTGCAAACCAAATAAAAATAAAAAATTCAACTATATTATTGACGAATGGGGTGCTGATTTACAATCGGAACACGAGCGTTATTTGGTTGAAAAACACTTTAAATGTCCCGTGATTTTGTTTGATTATCCAGCAAATATCAAAGCGTTTTATATGCGTTTGAATGAAGATGGAAAAACAGTTCGTGCTATGGATATTTTATTTCCAGGTATTGGAGAAATCGTTGGAGGTTCACAAAGAGAAGAGCGTTATGACGTTTTGGTCGAAAAAATGAAAGCTTTAGGAATTGACGAAGAGGAATTGTGGTGGTATTTAGACACCCGAAGATTTGGAAGTGCGGTTCATTCTGGTTTTGGACTTGGATTTGAAAGATTGGTTCTTTTTGTAACTGGAATGACGAATATTCGTGATGTAATTCCTTTTCCAAGAACGCCTGGAAGCGCAGAGTTTTAGAGAATGGTTAATCGGTTAATCGGTAATTCGGTTAATCGGTAATTCGGTTAATTGTTAACTCGGTTAATAGACTTTATCTTTATTTCAACATTGAAAATATAATCCTTTGATTAAAATTGGCAACATAGAATTACCTGATTTTCCATTACTTCTTGCCCCAATGGAAGATGTGAGTGATCCGCCATTTCGTAGATTGTGCAAAACGCACGGTGCCGATTTGATGTATTCTGAATTTATTTCTTCCGAAGGATTAATTCGTGACGCTATAAAAAGCAGACAAAAATTGGATATTTTCGATTATGAACGCCCCGTTGGAATTCAAATTTTTGGTGGCGATGAGGATGCAATGGCGCTTTCCGCAGAAATTGTTTCGACAGTGAATCCAAATTTGATTGATATAAATTTTGGATGTCCTGTAAAAAAAGTAGTTTGCAAAGGTGCTGGAGCAGGTGTTTTGAAAGATGTGGATTTGATGATTCGCCTCACAAAAGCGGTTATTAGAAGCACGAATCTTCCCGTTACCGTGAAAACGCGTTTGGGTTGGGATGATACTTCTATTAATATTGATGAAGTTGCGGAGCGATTGCAGGACATTGGCGTTCAAGCGCTTTCTATTCATGCAAGAACAAGAGCCCAAATGTATAAAGGTCATTCCGATTGGTCGCACATTGCAAGGGTGAAAAATAATCCTCGAATTACGATGCCAATTTTCGGAAATGGCGATATTGATTCGGCAGAAAAAGCATTAGAATATAAAAATAAATACGGAATTGACGGCATCATGATTGGTCGTGCTGCCATTGGTTATCCTTGGATTTTTAATGAAATAAAACATTATTTTGAAACTGGAGAAAATCTTCCTTTGCCCACAATTATCGATCGTGTTGAAGCGGCTCGAAATCATCTTACTTGGTCAATGGATTGGAAAGGCGAGCGATTGGGAATTGTAGAAATGCGACGCCATTATACTAATTATTTCAAAGGAATTGCCGCTTTTAAAGACCACAAACAGCAATTAGTGACCTTGGACGAACCTGAAAATTTGTTTAAAAAGTTGTCTGAAATTGAAGAAATTTATGGTAATTATCAGTTTTTGTAGGTTGAACATAAATAGTTTTTTACTATTTCAAGACTTTTGACTTTATGACATTAAAACTTTCGACTTACTTAGTTATTCAATTGGTATAAAAAAAACCACACGCCGAAACGTATGGTTTTGATAAAAATCTATAACTAACATTCGATTTTTTATTGTTTGACCAACTTCATTGTAGCTTCTCCGTTGTTAATATCAAAAGCTTTCACAAGATAAATTCCTTTATTTAAATCGCTAATTTCAAATTGCGATTCGTTTGTGAAATTACTTTTAAAACTTTTCACCAATTGCCCTGTGATAGAATAAATCTGAACATTTTGAACATCGCCATTTAAAGTAAAATAGGTTGATGCTGGATTTGGAGATAAACTAATTGATTTATTCGATTCAATTTCATTTACTGAAAGTGTATTTGGTTTATTTCCATAGACTCTAAAACCACCTGGTTCAATTGAAATATTCATTGCTGTATCTGTAACATTTATAGTTGAATTATCCATCAAATTATACCATGTTCCTACATAAGGAAAATAGGCAGGCGTAGTTAACGTAGCATCAGAAAAATTGGTTCTAACAAAAACATAACTTAAAGTAGCAGAAGCAACAGTACTTGTTCGAATATCTAATCTTGGGCTACCAGTAGCTGAAAAATTCCAACTAAAATCACCGTTTTCAAAAACATCTTCTGATTTTTTTAAATTAATCATTTTCGACCAATTATTATAAACCGCAAGTCTATTGGCATCAGCCAACCAATTTTCAGTCCATTGTGGAATTGGTTTTGTGTCTAATTTACAATCGGGAGCAGAATAAGAAACCACGCCGTTATTACAAGTCCATAACGATCTATCCCATCCTAATTCTCCAAATTGCCAAATCATTTTTGGCCCAGGAACTAATAAATGTAAAGCTCCCATTGCTGACAATCTTTGATGTGCTTTGAATAAAGTCCCTATTCCAGCTGGTCCTGATTCTGTAATTGCTTTATAGACCGTTCTTTCTTCATCATGACTTTCAGCATAACCAATATATCTATATTTTGAATTTGCAGGGCCTGAACCATCTGTTACCCCTGATACATCAGCATAATTTCCTTTCAATAAATTAGCATACGGATCAGTCATTTTTCTCCAAAGCATAATTCCTTTGGTATCACCAGATCTTAAATAATCTGCCCATACTGATTCTTCAGCAGCAGAGCCGCCAGAACCTAAATGCTCAAAAATCACATAGAAACTTGGATCATATAGCCATTGAATATCTGCATATTCTTTAAGTTTGTTGACCCTGTCTGTTTGGTAAGCATTGGTACAAGTTTCGTCTCCAGATGCGCAATTATTAGTAAATCCTTTAGTTAAATCCCAGCGAAATCCATCTATTTTGTAATCTTGAATCCAAGTTTTAATCGTTTTGTCAACATAGTTTTTTGTCAAATTTAAAGCAGGTCCAGTTCCAAAATGATTTATATCACTTCCAACACCATAAGCATGCGTTGCGGTTTGATTAATATAAGGATTTTGTGTTGAAGTCCTAAAACCAGTTCCGTCAGCCCAACCATCACCATCGGCATCTAACATCCACATTCTTTCTAAAGGAGAACGTCCAAAAACATGATTTAAAGCAATATCTAAAATTACTGCGATACCATTTTGGTGACATAAATCTATAAATTGTTTCAGTTTTGCTGGGGGACCATATCTTTTGTCAGGTGCCATGTGAAATACGGTATTGTAACCCCAACTTTCATTGCCTTCAAATTCCATGACTGGCATTAATTGAATAGCATTAATTTTTAAATTTTTGAAATAATCAATTTTATCAATTAAATCTTGGTATGTTTTATTCGCAGCAAAATCACGAACTAAAGTTTCATAAATAACCAAATCTTTTTTCTTTGGTTTAACAAAGTTGGTGGTAAACGAACTCCAAGGATAAGCAGTTTGCCCTGTTTGCAACACCGATACTTCTCTTTCTTGACCTTCCGGATACGTTGGCATGTTAGGATATACCCCTAAGGTTACGATTTCGGGATCGTCAAAAGGCGATAGAATTAATGTAGAAAAAGGATCTGCCGTTTTCACCAATGCTGGTGAATTTGTGGGTCTGGCTATTTGATCACAAACCCAATATTGATAGGTATATGCGGTTCCTGGAGTAAGCCCAGTTAATTCAAGCCAAAATTTCCCTGTAGTGGCGTCTTTTTTCATAGCATACAATGATGAGGGCTGCCAATTATTAAAACTTCCTGCTACATATATAAAATCTTTAAAAGGTGCATTTAGAACTAACGTTGCTTTTGTAGCATCAGTTGCATTATAATTTATACCGTCTTCTAACCCCGAAGCCATTGCTAAAGTTTGTGTTGTATGCACTACTATAACTGTAAATTTTGCGGTAAATGTTGTTGTTCCTTGCGTTATTTGTAATTGATATGCTTGATTGGAAGTAATTCCAGGGGTAATATAAGAATAGGTTGCTGTTGTTTGTTCGTTTAACGCTGTAGTATTTCCATTTGCAAATAGCTTATAGGTTGCCGCGTTATTTGTGTTATTTGCTGTAATTGACAAGGTTGAACCCGATGCTAAAAAAGTATAACTATTTAAAGCAGGAGCTGTTAAATTGTATTGAAATGCCCCAACTGGAATAAATATGTCTGCTGATTTTGCTGCTCCATCCGCAGATCTAAAAACCACACATATTTGAGTTATTGAATTTGCAGGTGAAACTCCAAAATAAGTATATAAATCTGGTGAAATTGAAAGTGTATAATTGGAGCCTGAAGGAGAAAGTGCCGGTTGAGTGGTATTATTACCCCATGTCCCCTTTACATTTCGCCATTCCAGACCATTAACTGTTACACCTATATGAGCATATAAAACTCCCGTATAGCCATTTAATGATGGCGTGCTAGCTTTATTAAAAGTAATTGTGGCAGACTGATTAGCAAGAACTATTGCTGGTGCCGTTGAAACTTGAGATTGAATTAATGAGGGGGTTAATACAATTAATAATATTAAAATGTGTTTTTTCATAGTGTTTTTTGGAAAAAAAAGGATTGAAATTTCTTCCAATCCTTTTTTATTTATTTATTAAAATTTATTCAACAACAACTGTTTTTGCAACAGAATCTACTCTAAATATTCTTTTTGCAGTAGGACCTACATATAAAAAATTACTATCCCCATCTCCTGCGTTTAATAATTCAGAATCAATAGTGTAACCATTAGATACATACCAAGGGTAATTACGGGATCCTTCTCCCCAACTATCACCACCGTTGTTTCCTAAAAATACTCTAAAAGTTTCTCCACTTTTCAATTCTAGTGGCACTTCGTAGATACCGTTTGTAATCAAACCTAATTCAGTTTCATTATTACCAGCCCATGACCATCCACCTGGAGTTGCAGCTCCAACTAACCAATGAGAGTTAGCAGCAGTAGTTCCTTGAAAAGCAGTAATTGTTTTTTTGTTTCCGTCAATTTTAAGACGGTAAGCACCTGGTGTTCCTGTAAATTTGAAATTGTGATCTCCGTCCATAGCATCCTCAAATGAAGTATTGATTTTGTATCCTTCACCAATGTAGTAAGGATAATTTCTTCCAGATCCCCAAACACCATTCTCTGTAAAGAAACGGAATGTGCCATTTGCAAATGTTGGAGTAGCTGTTAAAACATTGTCATCGCAAATCAAACTTAATGGCGAGTTCCAATTCCAATCAGCTGAAGGAATACCTGCTCCAACAGCATATTGACCTAAACATCCGTAACAAGTAACCAAGTAAGAAATAGTGTCAGAATAAACTTCTTGAGCTCCTACTAAACCAGAAGTTGCTTTGATTCTAATATCAATTGCACTTTGAACAAATGGAGTTGCTCCAGCTGTTAAAGCAGCAAGGTTTAATTGTGCTGATTGAATCGTAATGAAACGATTTGTTGTAGTTCCTAATACTTGTGCGTTTGCAAAGTCGGAACCGTTTGGTGCAACTTCAATTGTATAGGTAACTACTGATTGTGTAGTATAATCCATTGGAGTCCAAGTTAATGAAATTCCAGGATTTGTTGGTGTTGTTTCGTTTAAAACAATAGACTCGCCAGCTAATGGCGTTGAAATAGTAAAAGTGCCAATTGGTTCAGTAATAAGTAAGTTGTTTTCATCGGTACATGAAGAGGCAAAGCCTAAAAATGCTACTAATGCTACTAAAATTTTAAATTTATTTTTCATTTTTTATATTTTTTTTAATTAATAACCAGAGTTTTGTGTTAAATTTCTATTTGCTGCTATAGATTGAGTTGGAATAGGGAATACTTTTAGATTGTTTGAAATTGAAATTCCATTTTGACCGTTTCCTTTCCAAGCCCAATTGTATATTCCGCCAGTATATTTTCCAAAACGGATTAAATCTTGTCTTCTGTGGCTTTCCCAGTGCAATTCTCTTGCTCTTTCGTCCAATAAATAATCAAGTGTCATTTGATTTGCGTCAACATTTGCGAAGTTTCCTCCATTTGCTCTTTCTGTTAATGCATGTAAATAATCCATTGATTGTGAAGAAGCATTTGTAGTTGAACTTCCATTTGTTGCTCCATCTTTTCTCATTTGAGCTTCAGCGTACATCAAGAAAACGTCACCTAATCTAAATAATGGAAAATCAGTATTCACAAATCCAGTACTAGGTCCAGCCATTCCAGTTGAGCTAATATTTGAAAATTTAGCTAAGATATACCCTTGATTTTTGTTTGCAATATCACTAATATCAATAGATCTTGGTCCACCTCCAGAAGCTGTTTTTCTTGAATCATATTGAAAATTAGATCCATCGAATTTTTGCACGAATTGTTTGCGCAACCTTAAGGCTCCACCCCAACCACCAACTCCGAAAAGTGAATTACCATTACCTTCTATAGATCCAACTTGTCCATTGCAAATTACGGTTGTTGCGCCATAATTTTGAGTAACAAGTCCATCTGCTTGTAATGTGAATATCATTTCTTCCGAAGTATTATTATCTGCTTTGAAATTGTCTAAATAATTTGGTTTTAAAGTATAACCGCCAGCAATAATGCTTGAACATTGTGTCATACAATCTGCATATCTGTTTTCACCGATATAAACTTCTGCATTCAAATACATTTTTGCTAAAATCATTTGAGCCATTGCTTGATCAACTCTACCATATTCATTAGAACGAGCTGGTTTTAAATCTGGCAGAACTGTAGTTAATTGTTCTTCTATATAAGTAAACAATTGTTCTCTGTCATATTGAGGCCCAGCGAAATTTAAAGGGTCATTTTCAGTAATGAAAGGTGCTTTTCCAAATAAATCCATTAGGTTATAATAAGCATACGCTCTCAAAACCATAACTTCTTTTCTGTAAATAGCGATATTTGCAATATCTGCAGCATCCGTAATTCCTCTTGCAGCTAATTTTTCAGGAGTTGATTGTCTTAAATATTCATTTGCAATTGCAACTTCTGCCATTGTTCTACTAAAGAAACCTAATAAAATAGGATTACTTGCAGTCCAAGTATTTCTTTGCAATTCCGCAACACCTTCGTCATTTTCGTAACTCCAAATAGCTTCATCAGTGGTTAAGTCTTGCAAATACCACAAACATCTTCCAAACTGACTTGTTCCTGCATCAATTCCTTCTAAAAAAGAAGAACCTGCATCTCCCGTCCCTGTAAGGGAAAGATTACCATATACACCCGCCAAACCTTGTTTATAACCAGCCGCTGTAGAATACAAAACATCTGGTGAAAGCACAGTAGGATCATTTGACACTACGTCCATATCGCTTGTACAGGATTGTAGTACAGTAAAACCAAGTAGGAAATAGATAAAATTTATTTTTTTCATAGTTTTTATAATTAAAATTTAATATTTGCACCAAACAAGAAAGAACGTTGTCTTGGATATATTGTATTATCAATCCCGTTATTAGAAACTTCAGGATCTAAACCGCTGTATTCAGTTAATGTAAATACATTTTGAATTCCAGTAAACAATCTTAAAGTTGCTTTTCCTTCTAACCATTTTGGAAAAGTATAACCCAAAGTGATGTTGTCCATTCTTAAGAAAGAACCATTCTCAACAAAATGATCTGACAATACTACGTTTGATGTTGTTACAAAACCTGTTTCAGTAACTGAAGAAGGCATATTTCCGAGTGCTCCACCAGTACTCAATAAAGAATACTGTGCTCTTGCAGCATTAACATCGTTCAAAACTCTGTTTCCAACACTTGCTCTTAAATTGAAAGAAAAATCCAAATTTTTATAATTTAAATTAGACGCAAAACCAAAAGTAGCATCAGGATCTGGATTTTTGTAAATGTATTTATCTTTTGCATTTATAATATTATCTCCATTCAAATCAGCATAAGCTCCTTCAATTGGCTGTCCAGTAGTATCATACAATTGTTTGTATAAAAAGAATGAAAATGGAGTATAACCAACACTATGAATTTGACCAGGAGTACCTGTTCCGGCTAAATTATCACCAACAGTTATGTCAGCATCATAAATTAATTGACTAATTCTTCTTTCAAATTTAGTGGCATTTAAGGTTACATTCCAGTTAAAATTTGTGCTTTTTATAACATCTACATTTACTGAAAATTCAACCCCTTTTGTAGTGAAACCACCAACATTTTGCCAAGCTCTGTTTGAGAAATTTCCTCCATCTGGCACTGCAGCTTTAATTAATAAATCTTTGGTGTCTTTGTAGAAAACATCAACCGAACCCGTTACTCTATTGTTAAAAAGTCCGTAGTCAAAACCAATATTTGACGTAGCTGTTTCTTCCCATTTTAAATTTGGGCTTAATGGTGATGAAAGTGCAATTGGTGTAGCTGTAGTTCCAAAATAATATTGTGAAGAACCACTTCCTGTTACCATCTTTTGTAAATACTCATTAGAAGCAGGGATGTCTTGTTGACCAGTTATACCCCAACCCAAACGAAGTTTTAAATCTGAAATGGTTTTATTGTCTTTAAGGAAATCTTCTTTTACTTTCCACGCAAAGGCTGCAGAAGGGAAGTTACCAAAACGATTTTCTTTTGCAAATCTTGAAGAACCGTCTCTTCTATAGGACAAAGTCAATAAATATTTGTCATTATAATTAAGGTTTGTTCTTCCGAAATATCCAATCAAAACTACATCTGTAGCTGCAGAATATCTTGGAAATCCAGTTGGACCTGTTGGCAAAGTTGGATCAAAAGTGTTTCCGCTTGTAAAACTATTACTTTGGAATTTTTGATATGAATATCCAGCTGTTACATCATAAACTAAGTTGCCAGCTTTTTTATTATAAACAAAATAAGCATCTAATAATTTATTTCTTCTTGTACTTGAAGAAAATTCATCTGTTCCATAAGGAATATTATTATTTGTTCCAGATGATGCCGCAACTTCAGGAAGAACACTTCTTTGTCTTTCTCCATTGGTTTCGTCAAAACCTAAATTAACAACCGCTCTCAAAGCTGGTAAGAAACTCAATTTATAATCCAACTCGAAATTTCCAAAAATTCTATTGCTCAAACCAGTATCATTTGTTTGTAATAATTGAGCAACTGGATTTCTTGGTGTTTGCTGAAGCAATGGATATTGTCCATTAGAATTAACCGCTGCATGGTACTCGAAGAATCCTCCATAAGCAGCTCCATTATCTCTAACAGGTTGCGTTGGGTCAAAAACTAAAGCTGAACCTTCAACTCCATCAGCAAAACGGTTGTTCTCATTAGAGTAGTTAGCGTTTAATTTCACTTTTAAACTATTGTTAAAAAATGATGGGTTTAAAGCCAATCCAACTGTATTTCTATTGAATGAATTCGTTAGACGCAATCCTTCTTGATACGTTTTCCCTAAAGTTAAACGAGTAGGAATAGCTCCAAATAAACTTCCTCTAACAGAAATATTGTTGTCAATAAAGTCTGTACGTCTGTAAATTTCTTTTTGCCAATTTGTATTCGCTGTTCCTAATTCTCCAACTCTTCCAGGTAATTTATCAGCAATTACTGCTCTAAATTCATCTGCAGTAAAAACTTTTACTTGATCAACTAATCTTCCTGAACCATATTGTACATTATAATCTATAGCAAGGGTTTTTCCTCCTTTTTTAGTTGTAATAAGGATTACACCATTAGAAGCTCGTGAACCATAAATCGCAGTTGCAGAAGCATCTTTAAGCACTGTAATTGACTCAACTGTACTCGGATTTAACGAAGCTAAAAACGAAGTTGAACCAGTTCCTGTTGCGTTTTCTATTGGCAAACCATCAATCACAATCAACGGATCGTTACTTGCAAACAAAGAAGACCCACCACGAATTCTAATTGTAGAACCAGAACCTGGCGAACCACCTGTATTTACGGTAACACCTGCAATTCTACCGTTCAATAAATTTTCGGTAGTTACATTCGCTCCTTTATTAAAGTCTTTCGCAGATAAAACCGCCACAGAACCTGTAGCATCTTTTTTCTTAACTGTTCCGTATCCAACCTGAACTACAACTTCGCTTAATAAGTTAGCATCTTCTTCAAGGCTAACACTAATTGAAGTTTGATTAGAATACACAATTGTTTCGGATTTAAATCCGATGAATGAAAAAACGATCTTGTCGCCTTTCGTCACTTTTGACAATTGAAATTTTCCGTCAAAATCTGTGGCCGCACTTTTAGATGAGCCTGAAACTACTATATTTACACCTGGCAAAGGTTGTCCTGATGTTTTGTCAAGAACAACCCCGCTTAAAGTATTCTGAGACAGAACACTAAGTGGTAGTAGTAAGAATAAAAATAACAACTTCTTGTAAATTGTTTTCATACATTTTGTTTAAGTTAAAAATTTGTTTTTTTGCTTATATTTATACTTCGAATAATAAATTTAAGAAAAAATTATCGTTTTCAAAATAATAAATTTATTTTATGCTACGAAAACGTAATAGTGTTGAAAAGTTTATGATTCGTTATTGAATTTAAGTTTAAATTTACAAATAATTAAAATTAAAATTATCTTTATTAAGAAATATTTATTTATCAATTTTATATGAGAAAAAAAATCACACTCAAACAAATTGCAAGGGAGCTCGATGTTTCGATTTCCACCGTTTCTAAATCGCTTCGTAATAGCTTGGAAATCAGCGAAGACACACGTCAAAAAGTCCAAGCTTTTGCGAAATTTTATAATTATAAACCCAACAACATTGCACTCAGTTTAAAAAATAGAAAAACCAAAACTATTTGCATTATAATCCCAGAAATTATTCATCACTTTTTTACTACAATTATTAGTGGAATTGAGCACATCGCAAATGAAAATGGATATAATGTTATTATATGTCTTTCAGACGAATCTTTTGACAAAGAAGTTATCAATATGGAAACGCTTGCCAATGGAAATATTGATGGTTTTATAATGTCACTTTCTAAAGAAACACAACAAAAAAAGGACTTTCATCATATTACTGAAGTTATTAATCAAGGAATGCCAGTGGTAATGTTTGATAGAATTACAAATGATATTCTTTGCGATAAAGTAATTATTGATGATCATTTGGCCGCTTTCAATGCTACTCAATTTCTAATTGACAAAGGATTGAAAAAAATTGCATTAATTACCACTGTTGATTATGTAAGTGTAGGAAAATTACGAACTGATGGTTATAAAAAAGCATTAAAAAATAATGACATCAAATTGGACGAAAGTTTGATAATACGAATTGAAGACACGGAACATTTTGAGGATTCCATTGAAGATTTATTAAAAACAAAATCCGTTGACGCGATTTTTGCAGTAAATGAATTATTTGCAGTAACGGCTATTAAAGTGGCAGCCCGTTTGGGAATTAAAATCCCTGAAGAATTGTCAATAATAGGATTTACAGATGGATTAATCTCTAAATATTCTTCGCCAAGCATTACAACTGTTGGACAAAATGGTGTAAAAATGGGAGCCAAAGCTGCAAAAATGCTGATTGAAAGATTGGAAATGGAAGAAATTGAAAATGAAGATGGCGAAATTGAAGAACACTACAAAACAGAAGTTATTGAAACGGAGCTTGTAGAACGAGAATCAACAAAATAAATAAAAAATTATACTAAAAAAAGTTTTGCTCTAAAAAAAATTATATATTTACCGCAAATTATCAACGCTTATATTTTTACTTCGAAAATTTAAATTAAGTTTTGATAAGCATAGCGCTTATCGTTCAAATCTTTAAAAAACGATAATGGAAAAGCGTAAATTAAGTTTCTGGGAAATTTGGAACATGAGTTTCGGATTCTTAGGAATACAATTTGGTTTTGCTCTACAAGGAGGATTCATGTCACGAATTTTCCAAACTTTGGGAGCGGAACAAGATGCAATCCCTTTGCTTTGGATTGCAGCACCACTAACAGGTTTAATCGTTCAACCAATAATTGGATATATGTCAGATAATACTTGGCATCCAAAATTTGGAAGACGAAAACCGTATTTTTTGCTTGGTGCAATTTTGAGCTCATTAGCATTGCTTTTTGTTCCAAATTCACCAACTCTTTGGGTTGCTACGGGATTATTATGGGTTTTAGACGCTTCTATCAATATTAGTATGGAGCCGTTTCGCGCACTTGTTGCCGACAAACTTCCCAATTCTCAAAGATCGTACGGATTTGTAATGCAAACCCTTATCATCGGAATTGGAACTTGGATTGCCAGTAATTTACCGTGGATTGTAAACCAATTTGGAGTTTCAAATGAAGCAGACGCTGGCGTTTTGCCAATGTCTGTAAAAGTGGCTTTCGCAATTGGTGCATTTGTATTTATTACGAGTATTTTGTTTACAATTTTAACAACCAAAGAATATCCGCCAGAAGATATTGCCGTTTTTGAAGAAGAGAAAAAACAATCGAATTTTTTTACAGATATTTTTATAAGCCTGAAGGAAATGCCGTCAACAATGAAAAAACTCGGACTCGTCCAGTTTTTCAGTTGGTTTGCATTTTTCACAATGTGGAGTATGGCAACGCCTGCATTAACAGAACACGTTTTTAAAGCGCCTGCTCCAATCGAAAAAAATTATGATTTATCTAATAAAGGTGATACAGAAGCTTTCGATATTGCAAACACAAAATACCAAGACGCTGCAAATTTAGTAGGTTCTTCAATGGGTGTTTACGGATTATCCTCGATGGCTTTTGCATTATTATTGACATTTTACACAGCTAAGAAAAAAATTAACAGAAAATACATTCATATGCTTTCTTTAATTTTAGGTGGAATTGGATTTATTATGATGTTCTATGCAACTCCTGAAACATTACTTTATTCCTTTATATTAATCGGAATTTCGTGGGGAAGTATTTTATCTATGCCTTATGCGATGCTTTCGAGTGCTGTAGATCCAAAGAAAATGGGAACAATGATGGGTTTATTCAATATGTTCATTGTTATTCCACAAATAATTGCTGCACTTGGAGCGATTAACTTCCTTTACAAATTAATTGGCAATGACATCATTAATTCGATGACATTGGCTGGAATTTCATTGCTTCTTGGAGGAATTAGCACACTTTTAATAACGGATAAAAACGCCATTACAGATTAAAACTACAATGAATAAAAAAGCATTTATTTTCGACCTTGACGGTGTAATTGTTGACACAGCAAAATATCATTTTATTGCTTGGCAAAAAATTGCAACAGCACTTGGAATCGAATTTACATTAGAAAACAATGAACAATTAAAGGGAGTTAGCCGCGTGCGTTCCCTTGAATTGATATTAGAATTAGGAAAAATAACCGCTTCTCAAGAAGACAAAAACAAATGGTTAATTCAAAAAAATGAAAACTATTTGTCCTATTTAGTTGATATGGATGAAAGTGAATTGTTGCCCGGAATTCTCCCAATATTAAAATATTTAAAAGAGAATAACCAAAAAATTGCTTTGGGTTCTGCTAGTAAAAATGCAAGACCTATTTTAGAAAAAACAGGAATACTTCATTATTTTGATGCAATTGTTGATGGAAATGATGTTTCAAATGCAAAACCAGATCCCGAAGTATTTTTGCAAGCCGCAAAATTATTAGGAATAAGTAATGAAAATTCAATTGTATTTGAAGATTCTGTTGCAGGAATTCAAGCTGCAAATACTGCAAAAATGACAAGTATCGGAATTGGAGAAAATAAAATTCTCTTTGAAGCCGATTTCATTTTTGGAGATTTTACTCATATAGATAAAGAATTTATCGAGAAGTTAATTAATTAAAAGATTCAATGATTGAATAATTAAAAAATTATAGAAATAGAATCTTTAAATTTTTAATTTTTCAATCTTTAAATATAAAAAGAATGAACCAAGATTATATTAAGCCAAATAGTTGGTCAATTATAGAAGAAGGATTTGACAAAGAAAGCGTCAAATCATCCGAAAGCCTTTTCAGTATTGGAAATGGTGCTATGGGACAACGCGCTAATTTTGAAGAAAATTATACCGGAGAAACATTTCAAGGAAGTTATATCGCAGGAATTTATTATCCTGACAAAACAAAAGTGGGCTGGTGGAAAAACGGCTATCCTGAATATTTCGCCAAAGTATTAAACGCACCAAATTGGATTGGTATTGACATTGAAATCAACGAGGAACAACTCGATTTAAATACGTGCAAAGCGGTAAAAAACTTTCGCCGAGAATTGAATATGCAAGAAGGTTGGTATAATCGTTCTTTTGAAGCTACGTTGCAAAACGGAACTGAAATTGCCGTAAATATCCGTCGTTTTTTGTCATTAGATTTAGATGAATTGGGTGTTATTAATTATGAAATTACACCAATAAATAAAGAGGCAAAAATTATATTTAAACCTTATATTGATGCTGGAGTTTCCAATGAAGATGCGAATTGGGAAGAAAAATTCTGGGAACCTCTTGCCGTGAAAAACTCTGGAAATGCAGCATTTGTAACTGCACAGACTTTTAAAACGCATTTTGTAGCAACCACATTTATGCAAAATTCTATTTTCATAAATGATAAAAATCAAAATTCCTATCCAAACGATTGCACTTCAACTTCAGAAAAAATTCAATTTGACTATTTTGTAAATGCCGCTCAAGGCGAAAAAATAACAATCCAAAAAATAGGAGGTTACACGGTTTCTTTAAACCACGAAAACACTCAAATTGCAGCAGAAAATGTAATCGAAAAAGCACTAGACTTAGGGTATAACCAATTGTTAGAAAATCAAATTCAAGCTTGGGCGAAAATTTGGGAAATGTCAGACATTACTATTGATGGCGATATCAAAGCGCAACAAGGTATTCGTTTTAATATTTTTCAATTGAACCAAACCTATTTAGGGAAAGATTCTCGATTGAATATTGGTCCAAAAGGTTTCACCGGCGAAAAATATGGTGGCTCTACTTATTGGGACACCGAAGCCTATTGTATTCCATTTTATATGGCGACAAAAGACCAAAAAGTAGCTCGAAATTTATTGACATATCGCTACAATCAATTGGATAAAGCAATTGAAAACGCAGCAAAATTAGGCTTTACAAATGGAGCTGCTTTGTATCCAATGGTGACAATGAATGGCGAAGAATGTCATAACGAATGGGAAATTACATTTGAAGAAATTCATAGAAATGGAGCCATTGCTTTTGCAATTTTCAATTATCATCGTTTCACTGGTGATTATTCCTATATTCCTGAAAAAGGATTGGAAGTATTGATTGGAATTGCCCGTTTTTGGCATCAAAGAGCAACATTTTCAGCTAATTTAAATCAATATGTAATTCTTGGAGTTACTGGTCCAAATGAATATGAAAATAACGTAAACAATAATTTTTATACCAATTATATTGCAAAATGGTGTTTGGAATATACCTACGAACAAATTCAAAAAGTAGCGCTTGAATATCCATCAGATCATAAAAGAATTTCTGAAAAAGTAAAAATATCAGATTCAGAATTGCAATCTTGGAAAAAAGTATCTTCAAATATGTATTTTCCATTTTCCAAAGATTTAGACATTTACCTTCAACAAGATGGGTTCTTGGATAAGGAATTAGTGAAAGTTGCCGATTTAGATAAAAGCCAAAGACCGATTAATCAAAAATGGTCTTGGGATAGAATTTTGCGCTCGCCATATATCAAACAAGCCGATGTTTTGCAATGTTTTTATTTCTTTGAAGAACATTTTTCTAAAGAAGAATTAAAACGAAATTTCGAGTTTTATGAAGCTTTTACCGTTCACGAAAGTTCGCTTTCGCCTTGCGTACATTCTATTCAAGCAGCGGTTTTAGACAAAATGGATATGGCCTATACTTTCTATTTGAGAACGTCTCGTTTGGATTTAGACGATTACAATAAAGAAGTGGAAGAAGGCTGTCACATTACCTCAATGGCGGGAACTTGGATGAGTATTGTTGAAGGTTTTGGAGGAATGCGTGTCAAAAATGATGCATTACATTTTGCACCAAAAATCCCAAAGGAATGGGAAGGTTATTCGTTTAAAATCAATTTCAGAAACCAAATACTTAAAGTTGCCGTTAATCAAAACGAAACTAATTTTTCTTTAGAAGGAAATCATATTATTTCGGTTAATGTAAATGGAAAAGAAGTAATTGTGGAACCAAATAGTTTAGTAACTGTTAAATAAAAAACTAAAATGAAAAAAAATATCTTACTACTTTTCGCCTTTCTTTTGGCTGTAAATTGTGTTGATGCACAAGAATTAAAATCGCCAAACGGAAATTTTATTATGAATTTTTCATTGCTAAATGATGGAACGCCAACGTATAAACTCACCTACAAAAATAAAGAAGTTATAAAACAAAGCAAGTTAGGTCTTGAGCTCAAAAACGATAAAAAATCTTTATTAAATGACTTCCTAGTTTCCGATTCAAAAACGGCAACATTTGATGAAACTTGGAAACCAGTTTGGGGTGAAGTTGCTCAAATTCGTAATCATTATAATGAATTCACGGTGACACTAAATCAAAAATCTACCGATAGAATAATTGTTATTCGTTTTAGATTATTTGACGAAGGTTTAGGATTTAGATACGAGTTTCCCGCACAAAAAAATCTTGTTTATTTTGTAATCAAAGAAGAAAAAACACAATTTGCAATGGCAGGAAATCATACTGCTTATTGGATTTCTGGCGATTATGACACGCAAGAATATGATTATACCACTTCAAAATTATCTGAAATTAGAAATTTGTCAAGCAAAGCAAGGTCTGAAAATGCTTCTCAAACTTGGTTTTCTGACACTGGCGTTCAAACTGCTTTGATGATGAAAACTGATGATGGTTTGTATATTAATTTACACGAAGCCGCATTGATTGATTATTCTTGTATGCATTTGAATTTAGACGATAAAAATATGGTTTTCGAATCGTGGTTAACACCAGATGCAAAAGGCGATAAAGGTCATATTCAAGCACCAAGTAATTCACCTTGGAGAACAATTATGGCAAGTGATGATGCTAGAGAAATTTTAGCTTCAAAAATGACTTTGAATTTAAATGAACCTTGTAAAATAGAGGATACTTCTTGGATAAAACCAGTGAAATACGTCGGAGTTTGGTGGGAAATGATTACTGGAAAAAGCTCTTGGTCTTACACCAATGACTTTCCTTCTATACAACTTGGAGTAACCGATTATTCTAAAGCGAAACCAAGCGTAACGCACGCTGCAAACACAAAACACGTTAAAGAATATATTGATTTTGCTGCAAAAAATGGTTTTGATGGCGTTTTAGTTGAAGGTTGGAATGAAGGTTGGGAAGATTGGTTTGGTCACGAAAAAGATTATGTTTTTGATTTTTTAACGCCTTATCCTGATTTTGATGTAAAAGGAATTCACGAATATGCAAAATCGAAAGGCGTAAAAATGATAATGCACCACGAAACTTCTGGCGCTACTCGAAACTACGAAAGGCATATTGATAAAGCATATCAATTTATGAAAGACAATGGATATGACGCTGTAAAAAGTGGTTATGTTGGAAATATTTTGCCAATTGGCGAATTTCATTATAGCCAATCTACAATCAATCATTATCAATATTGTATCGAAAAAGCAGCCGATTATAAAATTATGGTTAATGCTCACGAAGCAGTTCGTCCAACAGGAATTTGCAGAACTTATCCAAATTTAATTGGAAATGAAGCGGCTCGTGGAACTGAATTTCAAGCTTTTGGTGGTTCAAAACCAAATCACGTTACTCTTTTGCCCTTTACAAGATTAATTGGAGGTCCAATGGATTATACGCCTGGAATATTTGAAATGGATGTGAAAAAATTCAGTCCAAATAATAATTCACACGTAAATAGTACACTTGCAAATCAATTGGCTTTATACGTTACAATGTACAGTCCGTTGCAAATGGCAGCCGATTTAATTGAGCATTACAATCAATTTCCAGATGCTTTTCAATTTATAAAAGATGTTGCCATTGATTGGGATAATAGTGTTTATTTAGAAGCTGAACCTGGAGATTTTATTACCGTGGCTCGAAAAGCTAAAGGAACAAATAATTGGTTTATTGGAAATGTAAACGGTGATAATCCAAGAAATTCAAACATTAAACTTGACTTTTTAGATAAAGGAAAAAAATATACCGCTACCATTTACGCTGATGGAAAAGATGCCAATTACAAAACGAATCCACAATCGTATGTTATTCGTAAAATGACGGTGACAAATAGTACGAAAATATCACAATTATCGGCTGCTGGCGGTGGTTATGCAATTAGTATTATTGAAAATAAATAAACTATAAATTGAACCAAATGAAAAAATACATTTTAGCCCTTTTAATACTTTTCAATTTCGTTTCAAACGCACAAATTGACCGTGTTGAACCCCCATTTTGGTGGAGCGATATGAATCTTTCCGAGGTTCAAATTATGTTCTATGGGAAAAATATTGCTCAAAATGAAGTTGCTGTTTCAAGTGGATTGGTAATCAAAACCATTCAAAAAACAGAAAATCCAAATTATCTATTTGTAACCGTTGACACAAAAAATGTAGCGGCACAAGATTTTGTATTTACATTCAAAAATGGCAAAAAATCATTTACACAAAATTATACTCTAAAATCAAGAAGAGAAAATTCAAAATTTCGTAAAAGCTACGATGCTTCGGATGTGATTTATCTTATTATGCCCGATCGTTTTGCCAATGGAAATCCAGATAATGACAGTTCAAAAAACACTTCAGAAAAATCTAATCGCACAAATCCTGGCGGAAGACACGGTGGCGATATTGAAGGAATTATCAATAATTTAGATTACATCAAAGAACTTGGAGCGACAGCACTTTGGCCAACGCCACTTTGCGAAGACAACGACGAAAATTATTCCTACCACGGTTACGGGCAATCCGATGTTTATAAAATGGATCCTCGCTATGGAACCAACGAAGATTATGTGCGATTGAGTGCTGAATTGCATCAACGCGGAATGAAAAATATTATGGATTATGTTACTAATCATTGGGGTTGGAAACATTGGATGTACAACGATTTACCAACGTATAATTGGATTCATCAATTTCCTGGTTATTCGCAATCTAATTACAGAATGACGACGCAATTTGACAAAAATGCTTCTAAAATTGATACAAAAAACTGTTTGGACGGCTGGTTTGTGCCTTCAATGCCCGACTTAAATCAATCGAATCCTTTGGTGTTAAACTATTTGACACAAAATGCAATTTGGTGGATTGAATATGCGGACTTAGACGGATTTAGAGTTGATACGTATTCGTATAACGACAAAGAAGGAATTTCAAAATGGACCAAAGCTATCACTGATGAATATCCACATTTTAATATTGTAGGAGAAGTTTGGATGCACAATCAAGCGCAAATGGCGTTTTGGCAAAAAGACAGTAAAATTGGAGCTATAGAAAGTTATAATTCCAATTTGCCAAGTGTAATGGATTTTACTTTGCACGATGCAATTGGCAATGTTTTCAATCAAGATAATCAATCTTGGGACAGAGGAATGATTCAGGTTTACGACAATTTTACCAATGATTTTCTTTACCCAAATCCTGATAATTTATTAGTATTTGTAGAAAATCACGACACAGGACGTTTCAATGAAATTTATAAAAATGATTTCAAAAAATACCAAATGGCAATGACTTTAATTGCTACAATCAGGGGGATTCCACAGTTGTATTATGGTTCAGAAATTGGTATGAATGGCGACAAAGGAAAAGGAGATGCCGATATTAGAAGAGATTTTCCCGGAGGTTGGAAAGGCGATTCAAATAATGCTTTTACAAAACAAGGAAGAACAGCAGAACAACAAAAATTCTTTGATTTTTCATCTAAATTATTCACTTGGAGAAAATCCAAAGACGTAATTCATTCAGGAAAAACGACGCATTATATTCCTGAAAATAATATTTATGTGTATTTTAGATACAATGAAAAAGAAACGGTAATGGTTGTAATCAATAACAATTCTGAAAAACAAATTTTAAAAACGAATCGATTTAAAGAAAATATTCAAAATTTCAAATCTGGAAAAGAAGTGTTGTCGGGCAAAATAGTTGATTTAAATACTGAAATTGAAATCGAAGGAAAATCAGCTTTGATTTTAGAATTGAAATAATATGCAAAAGTTTCTGATTCCATTTTTATTTATGACTTTACTATCATTTGCGCAAAGCAAAATGGAGATGAAACAACTCATTGATTCAGAGAAATTTCAAGGAGTAATAAATAGAATCGACAGTTTTCCAACAAAATTTATTTCGCCAAGAACGGTTGATATTTGGTTGCCGTCAGATTATTCAAAAAGAAAAAAATACAGCGTAATTTATATGCACGATGGGCAAATGCTTTTTGACGCCACAACAACTTGGAACAAGCAAGAATGGAGGGTTGACGACGTAATTACCAAATTATCAGTTGAAAATAAAATTGAAAATGTGATTGTGGTTGCCATTTGGAATATTCCAACTTTGCGTCACAACGATTTATTTCCAAAAAAACCTTTAGAAAATTTAACGCAAGAACAGCAAGATTTAATTTTAGAAAAAGCGAAAAAATTCGGTTATACTTTCACTTTTGAAGCAGTTAATTCTGACAACTATTTGAAATTTATTGTCGAAGAATTAAAACCATTTGTTGACACGAATTTTTCAGTTTACACCGATGCAAATCACACTGCAATAATGGGTTCAAGTATGGGCGGATTAATTTCGATGTATGCCATTTGCGAATATCCAAAAGTATTTGGAAAAGCCGCTTGTTTATCAACGCATTGGATTGGTTTTCGGGAATTTGAAAACAATCCAATTCCTGAAAGCTTTTTTTCTTATATTAAGGAAAAATTACCAAATCCAAAAAATCACAAGCTCTATTTTGATTACGGAACTGAAACTTTGGATGCCGATTATTTAAAATATGAATATCGAGTTGACGAAATTTTAAAAGAAAAAGGATACAATCAAATGAATTCTAAAAATTTGAAATTTGAAGGCGAAAATCATTCGGAAGCATCGTGGCAAAAAAGAATACATATTCCCATAGAATTTATGTTTGGAAAATAATATATTGTTTCAGGGTTTAGAAATAGAGATTCATCCAATTTACACAATAGAAAATCTGTTAAAATCTGTGAAAATCTGTGGCAAAAAAAACGAAGCAATGCTTCAGCGAATAAAACTTAAAAATTAAAATATGAAAAAATTACTTTTATCAGCATTCCTACTTTCAACTTTAATTAGTTGCAAAAAAGAAAGTTCTGAAAAATCAGCTTCAACAGAAAAAGGACAACAAATAGCCGCTTTAACTTCAGAAGTAGAAGAAAACGCAGTACTTTATGAAGTCAATATTCGCCAATATTCCCCTAAAGGAACATTTAACGCTTTCACAAAAGACATTCCACAACTTAAAGAATTGGGAATTAAAATCATTTGGGTAATGCCAATTTTTCCAATTTCACAAACCAAAAGAAAAGCAACTGGTGGCGATAACAGCAAATTTGCAAGTGAAATGCCTAAAGAAGAACAATCAAAATATCTGGGAAGTTATTACGCCGTTTCTGATTTCAAAAAAGTAAATCCTGAATTTGGAACCATTGAAGATTTTAGAAATATGGTGAAAACAGCTCACGAAAACGGCATTTATGTAATTTTAGACTGGGTTCCAAATCACACAGGTTGGGATCATATTTGGATAAAAAAACATCCAGAATATTACACGCACAATGAAAAAGGTGAAATAATTGACCCAATAAACCCTGAAAACGGAAAATCTTGGGGCTGGACAGATGTTGCCGATTTGAATTATGATAACAAAGGATTGCGTGCAGCAATGACTGGCGATATGTTGCATTGGATAAAAAACGAAAACATTGATGGCTTCCGTTGTGATGTGGCAAGTAATGTTCCAACAGATTTTTGGCAAGATGCGATTCCAAAATTGCGAAAAGTGAAAAACTTATTTATGCTTGCCGAAGCTTGGCAACCTGAATTGTTGAAAACGAATTTATTTGATATGTGTTACGGTTGGGAAACGCATCATATTATGAACAGAATTGCGAAAGGCGAAAATACTGTTGCAGACTGGGATAAAAACATAAAAGATAATTCTAAAAAATATGAAGCCAATGATATTTTGATGAATTTTGTTGACAATCACGACGAAAATTCTTGGAACGGAACTATGAAAAGTCGTTTAGGAAATGCCGAAGAAACAATGACTGCTTTGTCTTATTTAACACCTGGAATGCCATTGGTTTATAGCGGAGACGAATATGGATTGGATAAAAGTTTGAAATTCTTTGAAAAAGATTCTATTCCAAAAACAAAAGGAAAACAATGGGAATGGCGTGCAAAATTAGGCAAACTTAAAAATGAAAATAGTGCTTTAAACGGTGGAAAAAATCCAGCTTCCTATACACGAATTTCAACTTCTGATGATTCCAAAATAGTAGCATTTGAAAGAGTAAAAGGAGCGAAAAAAGTAATTTATCTTGGTAATTTAACTAAAGACACAGCGGCATTTTCAGTAGCATTTGATGGAAATTACACCAATTATATGACAGGCGAAAAAGTAAGTTTTTCAAAAAATCAAAAAATCACTTTCAAACCTTGGGAATATAAAATTTTAATTGCCGAATAAGCATTTCAAAATACTTAAAATAGCACAAATCAGTTGGGTTTGTGCTTTTTTTATTTTAGCTACCTTTGCACTTTATCAAAGTCAAGCACTTTGAAAAATTAATATATGAATCAGAATTACGACCTAATTATTGTTGGTGGAGGTGCTGCAGGATTTTTCACGGCAATCAATATTGTTGAGAAAAATCCCAAGCTGAAAGTTGCCATTTTAGAACGAGGAACCGAAGTACTCAACAAAGTCCGAATTTCTGGCGGAGGCCGCTGCAACGTGACACACGCCTGTTTTGAACCCAACGAATTAGTCAAATTTTATCCTCGTGGCGAAAAAGAATTACGAGGTCCGTTTCATCAATTTTGCTCTGGAGATACCGTCGAATGGTTCGAAAAACACGGAGTCGAACTAAAAATTGAAGCCGATGGACGAATGTTTCCCGTTTCAAATTCATCGCAAACTATAATTGATTGTTTTCAAGATGCCACAAAAAAATTGGGAATTTCTGTTTTAACGAATCAAAGTGTACAATCTATTTTCAAAAAAGACGCACTTTGGAAAGTCGAAACGCAATCGGAAACCTACATTACCGAGAAATTAATTTTGGCAACAGGCAGCAATCCAAAAATCTGGGAAATGCTTCAAACCTTTGGCCACGCTATCGTTTCGCCCGTCCCATCCCTATTTACTTTCAATATTAAAGACACACGAATTGCAGCATTACCAGGCGTTGCAGCGCAAGTTTCTGTGAAAGTTAAAGACACAAAACTCGAAACTTCGGGACCGTTATTAATCACACATTGGGGAATGTCTGGGCCTGCAATTCTAAAATTATCGGCTTGGGGTGCACGGATTTTGCACGACAAAAACTACCAATTTACCATTTTTGTGAATTGGCTGAACGATTTAGATGCCGAAAATGTCGAGAAAACCCTCAAAGAATTAAAATTAGAACACGCAAAAAAAGCCGTTTCCAAGAAGTCTCCATTTGATTTAACCAACCGTTTATGGGAAAGTTTGGTGCTCGCTTCAGGAATTGAATCAGAGACAAAATGGGCAGATTTATCTAAAATCCAACTACAAAATTTATCCAATCAGTTGACAAATGGCACGTTTCAAGTCAATGGAAAAAGCACCTTCAAAGAAGAATTTGTAACCGCTGGAGGAATTGATTTGAAAGAAATTAATTTCAAAACTATGGAAAGTAAATTGCACGAAAACCTATATTTTGCTGGAGAAATTGTAAATATCGATGCCGTAACGGGCGGTTACAATTTCCAAAATGCGTGGACAAGCGGGTTTATTGTCGCCAATTCAATTTAGATTTTTCACTATTTTAATTAGGAGCGAATTGTTCCCGCATTTCAGGAATTGCAATTCCCGCTTTCGCCTTTATCTCTTCACTTCGTTACGAGGATATCGGCTCAATCGGGGCTACCGAATTATTCATTTTTGTACTTTAAATTAAGAGAAGTTTATCCTTTGATTAACAAGAAATTAGTAGTCAAATCAACCATTTAACTTTTTGCTTTAGATATTTTTACAAAATGAAATTATCTCAAATCAAATTTGTAGTTTTCTTCCTATTTTTAATTGTACAAATCAGTTTCTCACAATCGGAAACTGTTTACAAGGGCAAAATTCTATGCAATAATTTCCCCATTGGAAATATTGAAATAATCAACATAAATTCAGAAAAAAGTGCCTTTTCAAATAGTGCTGGTGAATTTTCAATTCCTGCAAAATCTGAAGATACAGTAGTTTTTGCATCAAAACTTTACGAATACAAAAGAATTTCTGTTCAATCAGAATATCTTAATAATATTATTCAAATCATTTCATTAATAAAAAAACCAGAAGAACTTAAAGAAGTAATTGTAACAAAAATGAAATGGCAACATATTGGATCTGACAAAAACGCTTCCAATCAAATCGCTTTAGACAAGATGCAATCACAAATTAAAAACCCATTCATTTATGACGGAAGTATTACAAATGGTCCAGATTTAATTAAAATCGGAAAATTAATAATCGATTTATTTAAAAAAGACAAAACCGAAGTTAAAAAAGAAATACCCGAGATTCGATTTTATGAATTATCAAAAAACAAAAATTACCAAGAATATTACAGTAAAAGTTTAAATTTAAAACCAGAAGAAATAGAACTATTTCTACAATTTTGTGATGCAGATCCAAAATCTAAAATTGTTGCTCAAAACAATAATTCGTTGGCGATGATGGATTTTTTATTTGCAAAAAACCTTGAATTCAAAAAACTATAAAAAAATGTTTTCTACACGTACTCGACTGAATATTAAAAAACTGAAAACTGAACATTAACCTCGATTCAGCCACCAAATACTTGCATTCAAAACAGAAGCAAAACTCACCCAAAGTAAATAGGGAATAAATAAATAACCCGCAATTTTATCGATTTTCCCAAATTGAACGTAGGTTTCATAAATCATTAGCCACAAGAGTACAATTTCTATTAAAGCCAACATTGGGTTGTGCAATCCAAAAAATAATATCGACCATAGCGCATTCAAAGCCAACTGAATCGCAAAGAAAACCAAGGCTTTTTTTACCAATTCTCTATTTGTATCAATTCTGTTCCAAACCAATCCAGCGGCAATTCCCATCATAATATAAAGCATCGACCAAACTGGCGCAAAAACCCAACTCGGCGGATTAAAACTTGGTTTTACTAAATTAGGAAACCAAGTAGTAACGCTTGATTTCGTTGCCATTCCAGAAAAATAACCAATCGCAAGACACGTTGCAACAACAATTAAAATTCGTTTATATTTGTTCATTTCATTTGATTTAGAAAACAAATTTAAGGAAACTTTACGTTGAATAGTCAAATTAATTCAACGTATAAATCAAAAAAAGTATCTTTGTAAAAATTTGTACCGTTTATGAGTTCAGCAAACGATTTTATACCTTCAAAATACGAACATTCTTTAGAAAAAGGAGCTTTTTCGTGGAGCGCACCAAGCAACATTGCATTAGTGAAATATTGGGGGAAAAAAGACGACCAGAATAGTCAAATTCCTGCAAATCCTTCCGTGAGTTTTACATTAAATTCTTGTAAAACCGAAACTAAATTGGCTTTTTCCAAAAAAAATAACGACGGAAATTTCTCTTTTGATTTGCTATTTGAAGGAAAGCCAAAAGAAGATTTCAAGCCTAAAATTCAGAAATTTTTAGAACGAATTGAAATTTATTTACCTTTTTTGAAAGACTATCATTTTACAATTGAAACGCAAAACACCTTTCCACACAGTTCAGGAATTGCTTCGTCAGCTTCTGGAATGGCGGCTTTGGCAATGAATTTTATGAGTTTAGAAAAATTGTTGACCCGAAACCTCGGGACAGAAATGACCGAAGAATACTTTTATAAAAAAGCCTCGTTTTTGGCTCGGTTGGGTTCAGGAAGTGCTTGCAGGAGTGTTAAAGGAAGCGTTGTCGTTTGGGGAAATCACAATAACATTTCTGGAAGTTCCGATTTATTTGGAGTTGAATTTCCTAACGCAATTCACGATAATTTCAAAAACTATCAAGACACAATATTGCTAGTTGACAAAGGCGAAAAGCAAGTTTCGAGCACCATTGGACACGATTTAATGCACGGTCACCCATTTGCCGAAAGGCGGTTTCTTCAAGCGCACGAAAATTTAAATTCGCTAATTTCTATTTTTGAAAGTGGCAATTTAACCGAATTTATCAAAATTGTAGAAAGTGAAGCCTTGACTTTACACGCTATGATGATGACTTCAATTCCCTATTTTATACTGATGAAACCCAATACTTTGGAAATTATAAATGCCATTTGGAAATTCAGAAATGAAACTCAAATTCCTGTATGTTTTACATTGGATGCGGGGGCTAACGTGCATATTTTATATCCAGAAAACACAAAGGAAAAAGTTTTACAATTTATTAAGAGCGAATTAGTTGGCTATTGTCAAAATGGTCAGTACATTTGTGATGAAATTGGATTTGGAAGTCAATTGATAATTGATAATTGATAATTGATAATTGATAATTGATAATTGATAATTGATAATTGATAATTGATAATTGATAATTGATAATTGATAATTGATAATTGATAATTGATAATTGATAATGTAAAATTAAAGAATGGAGAAACGAAACGTTATCAAAGAAAAATCATTTTTATTTGCAATTGAAATCGTTGGTCTCTATAAAGTTTTAGTTGAAAGAAAAGAGTTTGTTTTATCAAAACAAGTTTTACGTTCTGGGACATCAATTGGAGCAAATATTAGAGAAGCAGAACATGCTCAAAGTAAAGCTGATTTTATACATAAATTATCAATTTCACTAAAAGAAGCTAACGAAACAGAATATTGGTTAGATTTATTATATGAAACGAAATATATAAATCAAATTGAATTTGAAAATATAAAACCTAAAATAATAGAATTATTAAAATTGTTAATCAGCATTATTAACACTTCTAAATCAAAATAATTATTAATTATCCATTGTTAATTATCAATTAAAACATGAAAGGACCATTATTTTATTCAAAAATATTACTCTTTGGGGAATACGGAATTATTCGCGATTCCAAAGGATTATCAATACCGTATAATTTTTATAATGGCGCACTAAAAAGCGACAAAAATTCTTCTGAAGAAGCCTTAAAATCAAATGGGAATTTGAAACGTTTTGTAACCTATTTAGAAACTTTACAAAACGAACAACCCGAATTAGTGACTTTTGATTTATTGGCACTGAAAAACAATGTTGAAGCAGGAATGTATTTTGATTCCAGCATTCCTCAAGGTTACGGTGTGGGCAGTAGCGGCGCACTTGTAGCAGCAATTTATGATAAATATGCTCAAAACAAAATTACCGTTTTAGAGAATTTAACAAGAGAAAAATTACTTACTTTAAAAAATATTTTCTCTCAAATGGAATCTTTTTTTCACGGGAAAAGTTCAGGTTTAGATCCTTTAAATAGCTATTTGAGTATTCCAATTTTAATCAATTCTAAAGACAATATTGAAGCAACCGGTATTCCAACGCAAAGTTTGAACGGAAAAGGAGCCGTATTTTTATTAGATTCAGGAATTGTTGGAGAAACTGCTCCGATGGTGAATATTTTTATGGAAAACCTTAAAGACAAAGGATTTCGCACGATGTTAAAATCGCAATTTATCAAACATACCGATGCTTGTGTTGAAAATTTCCTTGGTGGCGATATGAAATCATTATTTCAAAATACCAAAAAATTATCAAAAGTAGTTTTGAATAATTTTAAACCAATGATTCCAGAGCAATTTCACGGCATCTGGCAAGAAGGAATTGACTCAAACGATTACTATTTAAAACTTTGCGGCTCAGGCGGCGGCGGTTATATTCTTGGTTTTACAGAAGATTTAGAAAAAGCCAAATTGTCGCTGAAAGACTATAAATTGGAAGTTGTTTATCAATTTTAGATTTCAATACATTTAAAAATTGATGTAATGTTAAGCAGAAAAAGCAAACTTTTAATAATGAAAATTGTCAGTTTGTTCTCTGTAATTCGGGGTTATAATATTCCAATAATCGTTTTAGCACAATACCTTTCTGCAATATTTATTTTGGCTCCAGAAAAGAGAGCGATGAACGTGATTTTAGATTTCAATTTGTTTCTAATCGTATTAGCTTCGGCATTAACCATTGCTTCTGGCTATATAATCAACAGCTTTTACGACAGTAAAAAAGATTTAATCAATCGTCCAAATAAATCCATTTTAGACCGATTAGTAAGTCAGCAAACCAAACTTCGGATTTATTTCACACTCAATTTTGTAGTTGCTTTCTTGGCTTTTTTAATTTCTTTTCGGGCGTTTTTATTCTTTTCCGTTTACATATTTCTGATTTGGTTTTATTCCCATAAAGTCAAAAAATTCGTAATTATTGGGAATTTAATGGCAACATTTATGGCGGTTTTACCCTTCTTTGCCATACTTTTATATTACAAAAACTTCTACGAAGTAATTCTTGCACACGCCACTTTCCTGTTTTTATTGCTCTTAATTCGAGAAATGATAAAAGATTTGGAAAACATCAAAGGGGATTTGGCAAATGATTACCAAACAATTCCAATTTTATACGGCGAAATTATTTCCAAAAAAATCATTACTTTTTTGTCCATATTAACTGTGATTCCAGTTTACATTTTAATAGAAAAATTCGACATTGGTTATATGGATATGTATTTTTATTCCTGCTTGATCGTTTTGATTTTCTTTTTGCTTTATTTATGGAAATCAACCACAAAAGAACAGTTTTTACTACTTCACAATGTCCTGAAGTTCCTAATTGTAGCGGGTGTTTTTTGCATTGTACTCATAAATCCTTCCGTTTTTGTACATTTTGAAAATTTGTTTTTTTAGAAAATCTTCAAAAGTGTTATTAGGAGCGAATTGTCTTTCTTTTTCAGGAGATGCAATTCCTGCTGTCCGCTATAGTCTTGCTCCGTTCCTCCGCAAGAGCTACCGCTTCCATCAGGGCTAGATTTTTTTTATTTGATTTTTTGTTAATGCGGTTATTTGTTTAATCGGGAGTGGGAAAAGTTGTTGGTTGACGGTTGATGGTTGTTGGAAATCTGTGGAAATCTTTTAATCTGTGGCGAAAAAAAACGTTCTCTATTTGTCAATCTGAATTTATTTCAATAAAAAAAAGGGTTAATTCGTTTAATCGTTTAATCGTTTATCTGCGAAAATCCGTTTAATCCGTATAATCTGTGGCGAAAAAAACGTTCTCTATTTGTCAATCTGAATTAATTTCAATAAAAAAAAGGGTTAATTCGTTTAATCGTTTAATCGTTTATCTGCGAAAATCCGTTTAATCCGTATAATCTGTGGCGAAAAAAACGTTCTCTATTTGTCAATCTGAATTTATTTCAATAAAAAAAAGGGTTTATTCGTTTAATCGTTTATCTGCGAAAATCCGTTTAATCCGTATAATCTGTGGCGAAAAAAACGTTCTCTATTTGTCAATCTGAATTAATTTCAATAAAAAAAAGGGTTTATTCGTTTAATCGTTTAATCGTTTATCTGCGAAAATCCGTTTAATCCGTATAATCTGTGGCGAAAAAAACGTTCTCTATTTGTCAATCTGAATTTATTTCAATAAAAAAAGGGTTTATTCGGTTAATCGTTTAATCGTTTAATCGTTTATCTGCGAAAATCCGTTTAATCCGTATAATCTGTGGCGAAAAAAACGTTCTCTATTTGTCAATCTGAATTTATTTCAATAAAAAAAAGGGTTTATTCGTTTAATCGTTTAATCGTTTATCTGCGAAAATCCGTTTAATCCGTATAATCTGTGGCGAAAAAAACGTTCTCTATTTGTCAATCTGAATTTATTTCAGATTCTATTTCAAGTTTAAAAGTTTATTTAAAATCTGTGACCCGAGACCAAAGGTCGAACAGACGAAGTAATCTGTGGCAAAAAGTGAGAATTAGGATTTGTAATGTTTGCTCTTGATTCATTTCTATTTTCGAAAACCACACGAAAGAATTCGTGCGGAAGCGGGGGAAATGATTTACTATTGAGCAATTACAACTTTTATTAACCTAAATTCTTTAATGATTTTAATTACCTCGAAATTAGTAAACTCACTTTCTGTCAATATACTGCCATCTGATTTTTTAAGGTCACTTTCTTGTATGTAAGCCATACAATTTTCTTCTAATTTAATAGTAGCACCCTTTATATTTGTTTCGTAAATTTTATTATGGTGAATGGTACCAACAGCATATTTTATTTCAAATTGATCCCAAGGATTTAGGGTTAATTGTTTGATGCTTAAATTTAATTTACGATGACCGTCTTTGTTTTCTACAACCATAACTTCTAATTTATCCCCTTCTTTTAATATTTCAGATGGATGTTTGTATTTTGTAACCCAAGACAGTTCTGATATATGAACCAATCCATCAATGTAATATCCTAAATTTATAAAAGCACCATATTTGGAGATTTTTTTGACGATTCCAAAATGCCTAGTACCTATAGCATATTTTGAACTAACCTTTAAGCTTGGGTCTGGAATTAATCGTTTTATGCTTAATTCAAATTCATATTTTTCGATATCTAATACCGTTATTACTGCATCTATCTGATTGCCTATTGCAAAAGATTTTTTAATAAAATCGAACTGTTCATTTTCTTTAAGAGCCCAATTTACCCATCTAATCTCTTTAATATCAATTATGTCTTCAACACCATTTTGTAACTTTACTAATAAACCATAGCGTTCAATTGATATTACTTTACATTTAATAATATCCCCAATTACTCCTACTTTATTTATTAATTCCCAAGGGTTTTTTTTTAATTGTTTTAACCCTACTTGAATTTTTTTTGTGTCTTCATCAATGCTTAATACTATTACATTTATTTTTTGTTTCAATTTTACAATTTCATTGGGGTCACTAATCTTGTACCAACTAAGGTTACTTATATGGATAAAACCAACATCATCGCCAATGTTTACAAATACACCGTAGGGCACGATGCTTTTTACAGATACTCTAATTTTTTTTCCGATTGATAATTTTGGGGTCATTGGTTTGGGGGTTATAAATGTTAAAATTTTTTTGATTGTGGACACGATTGAAAATCCGCGCTAGCCATTGGGGACATATCTGCGGCATCTGGATTAATAGGTTTTATTTGGTTTATAAAACTTAAAATAGCAATTATACATCCAATAAATGTTGATATTGTTATTAATAGTTGAATAGTTTTTCTCATACATTTTATGTTTAATATTTTTATTTGTTCCAAGCACACTGCTCGTTTTCACACCTACTCTCTCCAGTTTTCGGCTTTCCTGTTCATTCTATTTCTTCAAAAAACCCCGTTTACCACGTCCTGAACTCCATTTACCACGTTGTACAACCCCGTTTACCACGTCCTGAACCCCATTTACCACGTTGTATAACCCCATTTACCACGTTCGGAACCCCATTTACCACGTTGTACAACCCCATTTACCACGTTCGGAACCCCGTTTACCACGTTATACAACCCCAATTATGGGGTTCAGAACCCCGTTTACCACGTTGTATAAGCCCATTAATGGGGTTCAGAACCCCGTCTATGCACTTCGAGACCCCATTAATGCACTTCGAGACCCCGTCTATGGGGTTCAGAACCCCAATTATGCACTTCGAGACCCCAATTATGCACTTCAAGACCCCGTTAATGCACTTCCAGACCCCATTAATGGAGTTCGAGACCCCATTAACGCACTTCTGGACGTGGTAAACCCGCTTATTAGGGCGTTGGAGTATCGGAGCTTGCAGGTCGAGGACCACTATTGAAAAACTGTGCTATCTCGGCAACCTTAGTCTGAAATCCTACCGCACTCGTTGATGCCTTGTATTTCGCAAAGTCATAATCCGTTAACGACGCTTGGTAGTTGTCGAAATCATGCAAGATCTTCGCATTTCCTAAGCCATCAATCAGGCTTTGTAGGCGCAACACGGCACTTTGCAAGTATTCGCGGGTGTCAAAATCATTGTTGAATTCTACCCAATCCACATCGGGACTACTCAATGCAGGTTGTGTGTCATGAAACCCTTTCACCTTATTGATGATGAGTTTGTTTTGCTCATTGACACTCCCGTATTGCTGGCGTTCTGCCCCAGAGAGGTTTGCTAATTTTGAAGAAACTGCAAGTTCTAAACTCGCTAAAGCTGAATCTACTGCTGCTTTTTCAATGACACTAAAGTGTCGGTTGTCGAAATTTGTAAAAGCCATAATTAATTGTATTTAAAGGTTAATATTCTTTTTTATTGGACTGAAGTCCATAGCAACTATATGTCCCATCCCTACGGGACTCGCACATGTTAGCATCAGACGCTTATCTCTACCAACGGACTAAAGTCCATAGCCACTATATGTCCCATCCCTACGGGACTCTCTCACCACTTACCAGAACCAGAGGTTCGACCCATATAGTAACCCAATGCTTTAGCTTTGGGGATAGCCTACGGAGACACCCTACTGACACCATCTCACCACGCACTAGAACCAGCGGTTCGACCCCTATAGTAACCCAATGCTTTAGCTTTGGGGATACCCAATAATACTATACTGTAAACCCTCATCCTTTTGCCACACGCACCTTTTTCACTTTCTCGATACTAAACAAGTCGGCGGTATATTTTTCGTAGCGTTCAAATAAAAACTCCATACGGTTGGCTTCGCTCGTAAAGGCTTGGGGACGATAGGCCAAATCAACGGCTTTGTCTAAATCGTTGTGGGCTTTTACTAATGCGGGGGGCATGGAAGATTGGTCATATAATTCCGCAAGTGAATTTGTTGAAAATTCATTTCGAATGTCTAAAATTATTTGAGCTTTTTCTTCAATAAGTTTTATTTGTTTTTCTGTTGAATTTTCAGGGAATGGATAATTATTATAACCTAAAGTGTTTGAATATCTAATTCTCCCTTCTAATTTTCCACAAATATTCTGTACCCAAATATTGTGCATCAAAGAAGAAATTATACCGAATTCAAAAATTGTTGCATTGGGCATAATAAACGATGAATAATTTGCAATAATTTCTTTGGTTAAAAATCCAATTGGAATATATTTTCTTAATTCGGAAGAGACAACAGGTATCATTAAATAATCACTTTTTGATTGCCTATCTTCCATAAATAGAGTGGGTGTTCCAGCCCATTTTCTAGTTGCGGCTTTTGGACTAGCTTCTCTAAATATTCTAACTCCTTCAACTCTTGATTTTATTTCGGTATTGTTTTTTATATCGTTTGGTTTAGCTTCTTTTAACCATAAACAATATCTATTATAATTATTTATAAGTTCATCTGAACCAATAAATTTTCTAACTAAATACGATTGTTCAGGATATTTTGTTTTAAAATCAAGTGCTTCTTTATCTGTACTAAAAATAAAATTTCCGTTATCAATAGCAGCATTTCCTTTCATCATTGGTGAACGATTGTTTAAAGGTTTTGTTCTCGGAAGAATAAAAATATCTTTTGCTTCTAATAAATATGGATTTATGTGGGAAACTATTCTTACTGTTGGATTACTTTTAATATTTTCATATTCAAACAATAGTTTCTTAGAAATATCAAATTTTGCAAAACCTATAATTACACAATAAACCGCCGCATTTCCTTTTGCTTCATTACTCCAACCAAATGTTTGATGTGCAAAATGAATATATAATTTTTCAGTGTTTATTAATAATTGCCAAAGTGTTGGAACTTGAATTCCTTGGCAAATAGAATTAGTTGAAACAAAAGCAACTATAATATTTGTGTTATGTATGTATTTTGAAGCTTTATAATACCAACAAGACACATAATCCAAAACTCCACTATTTATTTTTTCTTTAAATACGGAATTCGTATCCTCTTTTTGCTCTTTAGTTTGGTTCCTTGAACCATAAAACGGTGGATTTCCAATAATAAAAGAAAGCTCCTCTTTAGAAATTACTTCCTCCCAATCAACTTGCAATGCGTTTCCATGCACAATCTTTGCTGATTTTTTTAATGGCAAACGCACAAAATACTGTCCAAATTCATTGCTAATTTGCATGTTCATTTGGTGGTCAATCAGCCACATGGCTACTTCGGCAATTCGGGCAGGAAATTCTTCATATTCTATGCCGCACATCATGTCCACGTCTAGCAACATAATTTCTCGAACGTCCATTATATGTTGTCCGCTTTTGTAAATGGCTCTTAAAATTGCCAATTCTAACAAGCGTAATTCACGGTAAGTAATCACTAAAAAGTTACCACAACCGCAAGCTGGATCCAGAAATTTAAGCGTGCTAAGTTTTCTATGAAATTCGGGAAGTTTGTTTTTATTGTTCTTAATACTTTCAAAGGTTTCCCAAAGTTCGTCTAAGAATAGCGGTTTTATGAGTTTTAGAATGTTGGTTTCGCTGGTGTAATGTGCACCTAAATTGCGGCGTTCCTTCGGGTTCATCACACTTTGAAACATCGAACCAAATATGGCTGGCGAAATTTTGCTCCAATCAATATAGCAACAGTCCAGCAAGGCTTGGCGCATTTTGGTATCGAAACTTGCCGAGGGTAATATTTCTTCAAATAGTTTTCCGTTCACATAAGGAAAGTCTGCCAGTTGCTCGTCCAGATTCTTAAATCGGTTGGCTGCTGCAGTATTCAACACCTGAAAAAGTTCTTGCAGTTTCGAAGCCAAGTCGCTCCCATCGCTTGA
This sequence comes from Flavobacterium sp., assembly GCA_044373975.1. Taxonomy (GTDB): domain Bacteria; phylum Bacteroidota; class Bacteroidia; order Flavobacteriales; family Flavobacteriaceae; genus Flavobacterium. The sequence continues at coordinate 35,703 of JBILPJ010000001.1, forward strand.
AGTTCTTTGTTCAATGTAATCCTGAAATTGTTGCTTGTTGAAAATGGTGGTGTCTTCGGCAAATAATAAAAACAGTATCCGTACCAAATATACTTCCAACGGATGCCCAACGTAACCAATTTCTTCCAGCCTGTCGTGCAATTTTCCCATAAGCTCGGCAGCCTTAATGTTGGCAGGATCTTGAGCAGCATATACCTTTTTTTGATAGCCCAAAATACTCCCAAAATGCTGCACGTTGTTCACGAGTTCGGCAAGTTTAAATTCAATGAAACCCTCATTAGAATCGGAAGTATTGCCACTTTCGAGGTCGTAAAGACGGAAGATTTCAAAGTCAGAAATAAGGATGTATTTCGGCAATTCGTGTTCTTTCAGTCCGTGGGTGTAATCAATGGCTTGTTGATAGGCTTTGTCTAAGTTTTTACCCCGGCTTTTCATTTCTATCAAAATGGTACCTTTCCAGAGCAAATCGATGTAGCCGTTTTTGTCGTCTAATTTTTTCACGCGGTGTTCAAATGTGGAAACCCGCTTGCTGCTTATGCCAAACACATTGAAGAACTCTACTAAAAAGGGTTTTGCATCGGCTTCTTCATTTGATGTGTCTGCCCATTCTTTTGAAAAACTAAAGGCTCGGTCTTTTATTTCGTTCCAGCTTAATGCCATTTTTTTTGTTTGTAGGTTTGTAATTCATTGTTTCGAGGGATTTATTGTTTAGTTAATCTGAATTATTTTTTGTTTGTTGAATACGATTGGTAAGTTCTTATGAATTGAAAATCGGGAGTTTTAACTTCAATCTTTTTGCCAATGAGAGTTTCGGCAATTGAAGCCATAGAACAATTTCGTCCCAAAGTATTCAAAGAATAATTAGGGTCGTAAGATGCTTTTGTAATAAAATCTTGGGTACGCTTTTTAGAAAATCTTTTGGATTCGTTCTCGTAAATTGAGATTGAAATTGGATTCACTTTGAAGCTTTCGAGTTGTTTTCGAATTGCTTTGATTTTCAAAAAAGCTTTGTTGGGCTTTTTTAGAGTTTCGAGAATATGTAGAACCATTGATCAGCATAGAATAAATTTGAGGGAGATTAATAAATAAGTGTTGTTACTAAGTAAAAATTTTGTGCTCGTAATACTTTTCCAAATCTATGCTAAATAAGTGCTACTATTACAAAAAGTGTAAAATATATTAGCGAAAATGTTTAATCGGCTATTTGGGGATTAGTCCAATGAAAAGGTAACAATTCAATAAATCATCCAGTATAAAACAAGTTATAGACTCAAAACTTATAATTATAGTGTTTGAGTATCTAATTATAGTGTTTGAGTTTCTAATTATAGTGTTTGAGTATCTAATTATACTCTTTTAGTATCTAATTATAGTGTTTTAGTGTCTAATTATACTCTTTTAGTATCTAATTATAGTGTTTGAGTATCTAATTATAGAGTTTGAATATAAAACAGTGCGCTAAAAATTTTAACCCGCTTGGTAATATAATGATGCGTTTTTTTGATGTTCAGTGCCTAAATCGTACGAAAGCTAAAAACAAAAAACCCTAAGAACTTAATTAATAAGCGATTAGGATTTTTATCAGCAGAGAGAAAGGGATTCGAACCCTCGATATGTTGCCATATACACGCTTTCCAAGCGTGCGCCTTCAGCCACTCGGCCACCTCTCTATTTGGGTTTGCAAATAACTAAAAAAAATGTCGGTTATGAAAGTTAAAACTTAGATTTTATGATAATTCTCCTCGAATTGATGTTTCAAATATAGTTTTAAAAACATTAGGTGCTACATTTTGCCCGAGCATGTACATTAACTTCGTAATTGCCGCTTCAGTGGTGATGTCTTTTCCTGAAATTATTCCAATTTTCTTGAGCAGTGTGCTTGTTTCATAATGTCCCATACTCACGCTTCCACCCGAACATTGGGTAACATTTATAATATGCAATCCACTTTTAATGGCTTTTCTTAGTAGCGAAATAAACCATTCATCCGTTGGTGCATTTCCTGAACCGTATGTTTCCAAAACAATTCCTTTGAGATTTGGAATATTGAAAATGGCAGCCAAAACCGTTTCGTTGATTCCTGGAAACATTTTAATTACCGCTACATTATTGTCTAAATCAGTATTTATTATTAGTTTTTTAGTCCTTGATTTAGGTAATAAAAAGGGCGTATTTATTTTCAAATGCACGCCAGATTCTGCCAATTCAGGATAATTTGGTGATGTAAAAGCATTGAAATGTTCCGCATTTATTTTTGTAGTTCTGTTGCCACGGTATAATTTATATTCAAAATAAAGTCCAACTTCATAAATTACGGATTTGTTTTTAGATTGTAAAGATGCAATTTGAATCGCCGTAATAAGATTTTCTTTGGCATCTGTTCTCAAATCTCCAATTGGCAATTGCGATCCTGTAAAAATCACAGGTTTATTTAGGTTTTCAAGCATAAAACTCAATGCTGAAGCAGAATATGACATCGTATCCGAACCATGCAAAACTACAAATCCATCAAAAGAAGGATAATTTTCTTCAATTATTTTGGCAATTTTAACCCAATGAATCGAATTCATATTGGATGAATCCATAGGTTTTTCAAATGAAATAGTTTCTATCTCACAATCTAACTGTTTTAACTCTGGGATTTTATTTAATAATTTACTGAAATTGAATGCCTTCAAAGCACCTGTTTCAAAATCTTTCATCATACCGATAGTTCCACCAGTATAAATCAAAAGTATTTTGGCTTTAGATTGCATCGGAAAATTTCATTTTGTTAACCACTGGATTAGCATACATTGCCAAGAAACTTTGTAATTCAATTGGATTTGAATTGTCAATTCGCATCTCTAGTCTGCGTTCAAAAAGTGATTTTTCACTTTCTGAATACAAATGAGAATGTTCGTTAGTTTTATTTAAAATGTCATACGCAATGTAATTAGTTGGCCACAATCTATAACTTTTCAAAATCGATTCGTCAATGGTTTGTGCCAGTGCTTGTATTTGTTTGTTTGAATTGCCAAATTCAGCAGCGATACTATCTAATTCGGTGTCAAGGACTTTTCCAACGTGAATATGAATGTGTTTTTTTTGACCCATAATACCACTCAACAAAGTCATGAAATCTTCGTTTTTATATTTAACGTAAACTTCGTTGTTCGCTTCGGCCATCAATTGCGGCATTTTTAAAGCATCGGTTGGATCATATTCATAAGAAATAGAAACAGGAACAATTTTGATTTTCTTAAAATAATTCGTAAGATTTTCTTCGTCAGAACCCATCGCAAGCATTTTTAAAACCCCAGGATGTGTCGCATCGTTTCCGTCTTTTGTTCGTCCTTCTCGCTGTGCAATCCAAACAGAACGATTTTCTCGCAACAACAATTGACCTATGTATTCAGCCAATAACTTAGAACTTTGCAATAATTCTCGAGGCGATAACCCTCTTTGAACCAGAAAATTTCTGTTCATTTTTGCCAGCGTATTCATGAAAGACTTTTTTACTAAATTGTCGCCAATTGCGGAAGAAGTCATCACTAAACCGTTATCAAACAAACATGCATTTAGTAGCGAAGTGTCTAATATAATGTCCCGGTGATTGGAAATAAATAAATAGGAAGTATTCTTATCTAATGCTTCAAAACCTGAAGTTGTTAGTCCTTCAGAACTTTTTTCCAACACTTTTTTTAGAGAATGATAAATAAAATTACATTGAAAATCCCGAATAGAATGTGTTTTTCTGAGTTGCTCCTTCCAAACAGCATCGTCAACTTCTGGAAAAGTAAAATCCATTAATGCCTTCATCATCGGATGGTTCACGGTGTCTTGAATAGCTTCATTTATTTCAGCATCATAAAAGGGTCGTATGGAATCAAATTTTGACATTTAGTTTTATTTTATACACAAAAGAACGAATTATTTATCGATTTTATCCTTTTTATGTGGTTAAATCCCAAAAACAGTTTTAGAATTTTTGGTCGTTTGCTCTACTATTTCCTCTAAAGTTAACCCATAAAGCACCGATAATTTATCGGCAACATTCACAATATAACTGCTTTCATTTCTTTTTCCTCGAAATGGAATTGGCGCCAAATACGGCGAATCAGTTTCCAAAACGATATTTTTCAAGTCGATTTGATTGATAAATTGGTCAATTTTTCCGTTTTTGAATGTAACAACCCCTCCTATTCCGAGTTTCATATTATAAGAAATTGCTCGTAAAGCTTGCTCATAAGTTCCCGAAAAACAATGAAAAATTCCAAATAAATCCTCTGATTTTTCTTCTTCTAAGATTTCAAATATTTCATCAAAAGCATCACGACAGTGAATGACTATTGGTAATTTATACTGTTTTGCCAATTGGATTTGTCTTCTAAAAGCAATTTGCTGTTCCTTGAGATGGGTTTTATCCCAATACAAATCAATTCCGATTTCGCCAATAGCTACAAATTTTCTTGAAGCCAATTCCCTTTCCACAATTTGCAATTCTTCAAGATAATTTTCCTTTACGTACGTCGGGTGCAAACCCATCATCAAAAACACATTTTCGGGATAATTGGCTTCCAAAGCATACATTTTTTGAATACACGAAGAATCAATTGCGGGAATAAAAAAACGGGTTACGCCAGCATTAATGGCACGTTGAATCATTTCATCACGGTCAATGTCGAATTCCTCTGAATATAAATGGGTGTGCGTATCGGTGATTATCATCTTACTAAATTGTATGTTGCAAAGTTAACATTTTGATTCGTTTGATGTCTATTTGCAACCGAAAATTCCCGTTTAGTATCATCTAAGCGGGATTTTTTTCTTTTGAAGCTCACGTTTATTTTCTCTTTCACTATCCTTCCTGCCATTCGCTGTATCCACGCCCAAAAGCGTGGGATGCCGCTGCTGCCTGCCTGCCGGCAGGCAGGTCAGGGCTAAAATTTCACGTTTATATTTCCATAAGAACTTTCTCAATGAAAGTGCTGCTTGAAAGGATTTGCGGTGGAATTGGGGATTTACCTTCACTTTTTAAATTACTTTATTTTCTTTTCAAATCTTCTTTTGGTTCGTTTGAATGCAATATCTTGCCATTCAGCATCAAATGATTTCCAAAAAACTCTTATTCTTGTTTCTCCACTTTTATAAATTAACACAGACAAGTCTTCATAATTAAAGTAAATATTATGATTATCAGTATCATCAGATAGATAATTAGAAAATTCAGTTTTAGCCTTTTCAATTTTGTTCAATAATTCCAATGCTTTCTCTTTTGGTAAGTTTTTGAAACCAAATCCTTGATAAACTAATCCTGAGTCATTCCAATAATTACCATAAAAACCTAAAATTAGGCCTTCTTTATTTAGTTCATCACAGTTGTATACAAGTGATGTCAATTCCCCAGTTGCAGTTGCAGCAAGTGGATCAATTTCAAATTTTACAACTTTAGTAGAATTACCTAATATGTCTGAAATTACATAACTCTTTGCTTTATATAAAGAGAGTTCTTTACTGTATTCCTTTGCGTATATTACGTTATTGTTATTAACAGCAACTTGACTAATTGCAACTTGACTAATCAATATGAGTAAATATTTTTTCATGTTTTCTTAATTTTATTATTTATCTTAATAGAAACTAACTTAAAAATGTAAACTTACATTTTTAATTAATTACCTACAAAAAAACCTGCTTTAATAGAATAGGTTGTAATTTAAGTTATTATAATTTAGTATCAAGTTTCTTCGCTATTGCAAGAATCCTTTTGTGCGGCACATGTGAAAAATTAGTTCTACAATACGAAGAAACTATTTAGGCTTTGAAAGAGCAAATACAATTATTAAAATTATTGCAGGACAAATAAATCGTTCTGTCAGCAGGGATTTTTCTATCCCTCAGGCTTTAAAAATCATTTCGTACGGTTGCATTTTATAAAAGATATATGGTTATTGCTAAAAAGACATATATCTTTCAAATAATAGATATAGTTCTTTTAATTAAAAGATATATATCTTTTAGTTTTATTGTCAGTGCGAAAGTATTTTAAGGTAAGGATAGTGTTGTTTTGTTGTGCGGTTGGGTTGAAACTATCTTAATGAAGTAATGTAATCTTTATACTTTTTTATTTGTTTGAAGAAATTAAATCATTGATTTCAGCCTCTAATCTAGGGAGGTGATTTATTATAATAGACCAAATTGTTTCGTCAGAAATATTATCATAAGCATGAATAACTTGATTTCTTAATCCAATGATTGCTTTAGCATTTGTAATTTTGTTTTTAAAACTTATTTCTCTGGTTACTATTCTATTAATAGCTTCTCCAATAATTTCTAAATTTCTTTCAACCGCTCTTTTAAGCATTAAGTTGTTTCGGTATTTAAAAAAGTCTTTTTCTTCCTTTTCGAAATAACTATTTATTTCATCAATTGACATTTTAATATCAAACAACCATTTAAGAATTCTTTCATCCATAAATTAACTCTTTAGTCTGGTTAATTGAATTAATCAATATTGGGTTTTTAAGCGTTTGCTCTTCAAGTAAATCTACCTCTCTACCAAATACAGATTCTAAGTTTTCTTTGAAATTCATATAATTATCAAAATAGTTGGCTAAAGCTATGGGTTTAAATTTAACCAATAAATCGATGTCGCTTGCCTCATTAAAACTTGAATTTAAGGCAGAACCAAACAGATACATTTTCTCTACATTGTATAAATTACAAAGCGTTTTTATGCGTTCAATATGATTTGCTATTTCTATCATTTAACAAATTTAGTCAAAAAAATTGTATTCTCAGTTTTGTAATACATAATTAACGGTTGCAATAAAGCATCACATCCCCTTCAATTTCTCCAAATAATCCCGTTGATTTGACAATCTTGGAATTTTATGTTGACCCCCTAATTTGTTCTGGTCTTTCAGCCAATCATAAAATAAATTCGGTCGTGCAATATTCACTTGCAAGGTATTTAAAGTCATATTATTGTACCGTTTGGCTTCATAATCTGAGTTTAAAGTTTGCAACGTTTCATCTAGTATTTTTCCGAAAGCAATAGGATCTGACGGGTTTTTCTTGAACTCAATCATCCATTCGTGCGCCCCTTTTTCTTTGTCTTTCATAAAAATAGGAGCCACCGTATAATCTACCATTTCGGTATTGGTAAGTTGACACGCTTTGGCAATAGCCCGATCGGTATTTTCTACCATTAATTCTTCTCCAAAAACATTAATATGGTGTTTTGTTCTACCCGTTACCCGAATTCGATACGGATTTAAAGAGGTAAACCGAACAGTATCGCCAATCATATAGCGCCACAAACCTGAATTTGTAGTAATTACAATAGCGTAATTTTTATTCAATTCAACATCGCACAAGCGAATGGCAATTTGGTTCCAACTTCCAAAAGTTTCCATCGGAATGAATTCGTAGAAAATTCCGTAATCCAACATCAACAGTAAATCATTTGAATTATTCAAATCCTGAATAGCAAAAAAGCCTTCGGATGCATTGTATATTTCGTAATATTTGAAGTCGCTATTTGGAACTATTTTTTGATATTGTTCCCGATACGGATCAAAACTTACGCCTCCGTGGAAATACACTTCTAAATTCGGCCAAATTTCTAATAGATTTCCTTTTCCAGTTTCTTCTAAAATTGTATTCATTAACACCAACATCCACGATGGAACGCCAGCAAAACTGGTTACATTTTCGTGTTTTGTTTCATTGATAATGGCTGCAATTTTGGTTTCCCATTCACTCATCAAGGAAACTTTGTTGCTTGGTGTGCTGCTGTATTCTGCCCAAATCGGCATATTTTCAATTAGAATTGCAGACAAATCTCCAAAAAAAGTATTGTTGTTTTCATAGATTTGAGAACTGCCACCAAGACGTAAACTTTTGCCCAAAAACAACTCTGAATTTTCATTGTTATTCAAATACAAACACAATAAATCTTTGCTTCCTTTATAATGACAATCTTCTAAAGCTTCAGTACTTACAGGGATAAATTTGCTTTTGGCATTGGTAGTTCCGCTCGATTTTGCAAACCATTTTATCGGTGTTCCCCAAAAAACATTTTGTTCGCCTTGCCGCGTTCGTTCTATTAAAGGCTGCAAATCTTCATAAGTTGAAATAGGAACTCTTTCGGTAAAGGTGGCGTATGATTTCATCGATTCAAATCCGTTTTCTAAACCAACAACTGTGTTTTCAGCAGACCGAATCAGGTTCATTAGCAATTCTTCTTGTACCTCATTTGGATATTTTAAGAACAACTCCATCTGGTGGATGCGCTGTTTTAAAACCCAAGTGGCAAAGGAATTGATAATTGATATTGGCATTCTGATTTTATATTTAGATTTAGAATTTTAGATTTGCAAAACGATAAACAAATGCTAACTTTACCAAAAATAGCAAATTTTGCGGAACTTTAAACTCAAAACCTTAAACTTTTAAATTAATGACATACGAAGGCGTCCTCAAAAAAATGCAAACCGAGTTTGAAAACCCTATTCAATATTATTTGATTTTCAAAGATAGTTTTCTAAACGTCAATCAGTTATTGAATAAAAATGTTGAAATTAATTTTGTAGGTTACGAATGTTTGAACTGCGGGAAAAAGAAGAAAATTTTTCGCCAAGGATTTTGCTATGATTGTTTTTTCTCAAGTCCTGCGGTAGGTGATTGGATTATGAAACCCGAATTAAGTACGGCACATCTCGGAATTCAAGATCGAGATTTGGCCTATGAAGAAAAGGTGCAATTGCAACCGCACATTGTATATTTGGCGTTGTCAAGCGAAGTAAAAGTAGGGGTTACACGCAATACGCAAGTTCCCACGCGTTGGATTGATCAGGGTGCCGAAAAAGCAATTGCTATTGTTGAAGTTCCCAATCGGTATTTGGCAGGAATTACAGAAGTTGCCCTAAAAAATCATTTTGCCGATAAAACGAATTGGCGGAAAATGCTTACAAATGATATTGCACACATCGATTTAATTGAAGCACGTTCCAAATTAGAAGAATTAATACCTGCAGAAGTTCGGGAATATTTTCATTTAGAAAAAAATGATTTATATGAAATGAATTACCCTGTTTTAGAATATCCAAATAAAATAAACAGTCTAAGTTTAGATAAAACTCCGAATTTCAAAGGAAAATTGACAGGCATAAAAGGGCAATATCTGATTTTTGAAGACGGATCTGTTTTTAATGTTCGAAGTTCAGAAGGATATGTGGTACGAATTGATGTTTAAATTTTTTATAAAAATATAATTAAAGTGTTAATTGTTAATTGATTAAAATAATTTATACGTACATTTGGTTTTTAAATTCACGTGCAATGACAAATAAATTAACCTTATCGCTTGATGAAAACGTAATAAAAGAGGCGAAAACCTTAGCAAAAACGAAAGGGAAAAGTCTTTCCAATCTTGTAGAAAATTATTTAAAAGCATTAATTCTTCAAAAACAAAATGCGGAAATTGAAATTTCACCAGCAATTAAACATCTTGTAGGCTGCATAAAACCCCTTGATGACGACTTGGATTATAAAAATAGTGTCGCCGAAGAAATATATAAAAAGTATCAAAAATGAAGCATTTCTTTTTAGATACCAATATAATTATAGATGTTTTGATTGACCGCCAACCCTTTTCAATACAAGGACAACAGCTTTTTGATTTGGGTTTTAAAGCAGAAATTAAATTATATATTTCTGCGGTTTCCTATGCTACAATATATTACTACATTAGAAAAAGTTGTTCTTCACACGATAAAACAATTACAATATTAAAAGAATTAGAGCAATTTATTGAAACTACAGACGTGACAAAAGCAATGATTCACAATGCTTTACATTCTAATTTTAAGGATTTTGAAGATGCAATTCAATATAATTCAGCTAGTTCTAAAAAAATAAATGCCATAATAACAAGAAATCCTAAAGATTTTAAAAACAGCAAATTACTTATTTTATCTGTTGAAGAGGCTTTAGCGATGGTAAAAAAACCTTTTTAAAATCTGTTAAAAAGGCTTTTCAATTCGAATTAAAACGAACTTCTTATTTTTTCTTCCCAAAAAACCCTTTCAGCAATCCTTCCGCTTTGGTTTTCAAATCTTCTTTTGGCGTTTTTGTTTTTGAAGTGTCTTTTTTAGAACCATTCAACAAGTCTTTTAATGCATTTGTTCCTTGATTTAACAATTTTTCTTTTTGCTGTTTTACCAATTGTGTGGTCAAATTAGTAACCGCACTTTTCATATCGGTAGTCACTTTTGGACTTTTGAAACTTCCTGTAAGAACGGCATTCACTGGAATATTTTCTAATTTATTTGCATCTGAAGGCGATAATTTTGCAATTAATTTATTGGCTTCAGTGCCTAAATATTTTGCAGGAACATCCAATTTAATAGCGTAATTCATCAATTGGTCAAAACCGTGTGTTCCGCCAATGGTCGCTTTTATGTCTTGATATTTTATGTCAAACGGCTTCACATTCACTTTTCCGTCTTTAAAAGAAAGATTCGCTTTCACATCATTCAAATTCAATTTTTGTAAATCGATGAATTTCAAATTGGAACTCAATGCCTTTAGAATTTCAGAATTGGAAGAATTTATAGTTGTTGAAAGCATTTGACCTGATAAATCTCCAGAAATTGTTTTTAAATCTGGAGTCATTTTTGTAGCATCTAAATTTCCTGAAAGTTGGATATTTGAATTCAATTTTCCATTAATAACTCCAGCAATTGGTGCAATTTTTTTCATCATTTCCAATTGGGTAAAAGTTTGCTGAATGTCAACTTGGTTCAATCCCAAATCCATTTTGAAATTGGGTGTTTTTTCTTTTGTGGAAACCGTTCCGTTCATTCCAATTGTTCCTCCAAAAATGGAAGTTTTCATGTTTTCTAAAGTCGCTTTTTGATCTTTAATAATTAATTTCCCTGAAACTGCAGTCAAAGTCAAATTATCATAAAGTACCGTATTTGCTTTAGCGGTAAGCGTACAATTTAAAAAAGCAGGAATTTTCATAGCTTCTTTTGTTGTTGTTATTTCTTTTGGTGTTGCATCAGAAGTCATAAAATCGGAAACTGCCAATTGGTTGGAAACCATATTAAAATTCCCTTTTAACTCTTGTTTTTTAAATAGAAAACCATAGAAATTATCTAAAACTCCCGTAACATTAAAATCACTTTTTCCAGTGGTAGCCCTAAATTCTTGTAAATTAATACGACTCGGATTGAACTGAACTGTCGCTTGAGAAATCGCCAATTCCTTCCCTTTATCATCCGTATATTTGAAACCTGACAAACTCATTGTTCCTGAATTATCAATGTTTTGATACTCACTTTTGGTTACCGATTCCATATCAAATTTGGTTTTTACATCGGCTTTCAAAATTCCAGAAAGTGGTTTTTTCAATTTAATTGGATACGCTTTTGATAAGTTTGATAGGTTAATTGTTCCTTTTAAAGCCGCATCAACTAAAGGGTTTTTGGTGACGTTTCGGATATTTGCTTTAGCATCAAAAATATCTTGGTCGATTTTGAATGACAATTTATCTAAATTTACATAGGTATCATTTAAAACCCCAGTTTCGTTAATTATTTTGGTGTCAATCACAATATTCTTAACCGATTTTGGTAAGTTTGGATATTGAAACGAAGCGTTATTGGAAGCAATTGCAATGTTGAATTTCGGCACAGATGTATCGGAATATAATCCTTTGGCAAAGCCAATAATTGAAAATTCGCCAGTAGTTTTCACGTCTTTTACACTTCCAGAATATGCCGATGGAATCAATCCTAAAAAGTTTTCAAAGGAAGATGTGGGCGTTTTGAATTTTAAATCATAATTCTGACCGCCAGCCACCATTTGGATAAAACCATCAAATTCCAACGGTAATTTGTTGATTTGGGCTTTATTTTCCTTGAAAGTATATTTGCTTTTATCTAAATCAATTCCCAAAACCGCATCCAATGTCAAGGAAACTTTTTTCATATAATTGATTTTATCCATATCCAAGGAAACTTTTGCGGATGATTTTGTAACCAAATCCAATTTTGATGCCGCAAAATCACCAGTTCCAGAATGGTTCAAACTGTCCAATCTCATTTTGATTTTTGAACTTTCGTCAAAATACTTGAAAGTATAATTTTCAATAGCGTATTCCTTAATTTTCAATGATAATGGCTTGTTTTTACTTGCATCTTTTTCATCTTTTTCCTTTAAAGCAATGTCGAAATTCCCAACCCCATCTTTATTGAATAGGATATTTATCAAACCATTTTTTGAGGAAATCGCTTCAATATTCATCGCTTCCTCTTTTCCTTTGAACAATTCTTTTATAGACATTTTCAAATTCAATTCTCCCAAATACACCAAAGTATCTCCTTCAAATGGCGCCTTATTGATGATACTTAATTTTTCAACAGTGATATTTGCTTGCGGAAAACTCTTGAATAAACTCAAATCAGCATCGGCAAAAGCCACTTTCGCATCTACACTTTCATTAATAGATTCGAGGATTTTTGCATTTATCTGATCTTTAAAAAAATAAGGTATTGCAAATAATGCGGCAACGATTAATAGAATTGTAATTCCTGTAATCTTTAAAATTTTCTTTTTCATGGGTTTTAATTTTTATAATTTATAACGTAATTATTGCTTTTCTATTTTATGTTAATTTCAAAAGGCATCAAAATTTGAGTTCCTTTTTTAGTGTTCATTTTTCGGATTTGTTCGATGATTTTATAATTTTCAACGCCCACTTCTTCTTTGATAAAATTCTCTTTTGTTTTAAAGAAAGGCAAACCAAGATTGGTCAATAAATCATCAAAACTTTTTTCATATTGTGGGAAATTCTGTGTTTTATAAGTGCTTATTTTAGCCAATTTCGCCGCTTCTTTAAGTGCAGCATCCATCCCTCCAATTTCATCAACCAAACCAACATTCAAAGCTTCAGTACCTGACCAAACCCGACCTTGTGCAATTGCATCAACTTGCGCAAATGTCATTTTTCGTCCCGCTGCTACTCGGTTTATAAACGTATTGTAAATGCGTTCCACACTTTCTTGCGTAACAATTCTGAATTTTTCATCCAATGGTTTGAATACGCTGTATTCGGCAGCATTATCGTGCGTATTGACTTGCTCCACGTGAATTCCAACTTTATCAATCAATTTTGAAAAGTTAGGTAAAGTTCCAAAAACTCCAATAGATCCTGTAATTGTATTGGCTTCAGCGAAAATTTTATTGGCATTGCAAGCAAGATAATAACCGCCCGAAGCCGCATAATTCCCCATAGAAACCACCACAGGTTTTACTTTTTTGGTCAATTCAATTTCTCTCCAAATCAAATCCGAGGTTAACGCATTTCCCCCAGGACTATCAATTCGCAGCACAATTGCTTTAATGTTTTCATTTTTACGAGCATCTTGTAGTGATCGACGCATTGAACCTTCGCCAATTATATTCAAATCGCCTTCGCCATTTCCAATTTCGCCTTGAGCGTAAATAATTGCGATTTTATCTTTTGATGAATTTTCCTTCACTGTTTTTGCAACATTATCAGCATAATCTTTGATGTCAATTTTGTTGTAATCTTCATCGGAATCAACTTTTATTGCTTTTCTAATTGCATTATGATATTCATCTTCATAAGCAATTACATCGACTAATTTCTGTGCTTTTGCCATTTCTGGTGTTCGTGCCAAAAGTCCATTTGCAATAGTATTTAATTGCAAAACGGAAATATTTCTACTTTTTGAAATATCAGTAACCATCGAATTCCAAACCGAATTTAGCAACGCCAAAACTTGTTCTCTGTTGGCTGGACTCATTTCATTTTCTAAAAATGGCTCTACCGCACTTTTGTATTTTCCGTGTCGAATTACTTCCATTTTCAAACCCGATTTTTCCTGAAAATCTTTAAAAAATAATACTTCCGAAGACAATCCTTTAAAATCTAATTCTCCAATTGGGTTGATATACACCGTATTTGCTACGGAATTTAAGTAATATTCTTTTTGGGAATACATATTAGAATAGGCATAAACAAATTTCCCTGATTTTTTGAACGCTTCTAATTCGTCTCGAAGGGATTTTAATTGTGCCATTCCTAAATCGGATTCATCATTCAAAATCGATATTCCTTTAATGTTGTCATCGGTTTTGGCTTCGTCTATGGCGCGAATTACATCAGATAAACCGTCGTGTTTTACTTCAAAATAATCAAAATCTTTGAAGTTGAATTTTCCAGCATAATCATTTTTGATTTCTGATAAATCCAATTCAATTACAGAATTATTTTCTACAGGAACTTCATCGGAACCACCACTAAAAACAGCGCTAATTAATAGAATCCCGAAGAACAACAGCATAAAAAACACAAATAAACCGACAATTGTCGCCAAAACATTTCCTAAAAATCTCATATATTTCTTTTATAAATAAGTACAAATAGTTGTTTTAAACTCAATTTAAAACGCTTTTAAAATAAATTTATTAACAGTCTTTGCAAATATACTTCAAATCTTAATTTCTTTTGTTAATTTGCGGTTAATATGAAAATACAAAACCAAGCCGTTTTATCGATAGGAAGCAATCAAGGCAATCGTCTTGAAAATATCCAACAATGCATTCAATTGATTCAGTTGGAACTCGGTACGGTTTTCAAAGTCTCAAAATTATACGAAACTCCTTCTTGGGGTTTTGAAAGTGATGCTTTTTATAATTGTGCAATTGCAATTCACACGCATAAATCGCCGCTGAAATTATTGTCTGCAATTCTGAAAATCGAAAAAAAATTAGGTAGAATTCGAAAAGAGCAGCAACTTGGTTATCAATCGCGAACCATCGATATTGATATTATTAGTTTTGAAAATGAAATCGTTCAAACGGAAACTTTAGAAATTCCGCATCCGCAAATGCAAAACCGTTTGTTTGTTTTATTACCAGTAAACGACTTGCAATTGGATTTTGTGCATCCTATTTTCGAGAAAACGATTCCAGTTTTAATTGATGAATGTGAAGATAAAAGCGTTTGTAAAATAGTTTCTAATTTAGAATTACCATTAGAAAAATACAATTTGCAACAATACAATTACATTGCAATTGAAGGGAATATTGGCGCAGGAAAAACAACTTTGGCGTCTAAAATTGCCGAAGATTTTAATGCAAAAACTGTTTTTGAACGTTTTGCTGATAATCCGTTTTTACCAAAATTTTATAAAGATCAAAACCGATATGCATTTCCATTAGAAATGTCATTTTTGGCGGACAGATACCAACAATTATCAGATGATTTGGCGCAATTTGATTTGTTTAAAGATTTTATTGTTGCCGATTATCACATATTCAAATCCTTAATTTTTGCAAAAGTTACCTTGCAAGAAGATGAATATCGATTGTATAAAACGCTTTTTGATATTATTTACAAGGAAATGCCAAAGCCTGATTTGTATGTCTATTTGTATCAAAATACAGATCGATTATTGCAAAATATCAAACGCAGAGGCAGAAGTTACGAGCAAGAAATTCCAGCTGATTATTTGGATAAAATCAATAAAGGATATTTGGATTATATCAAATCTCAAACCAACTTAAACGTATTAATTATTGATGTTTCCGAAAGAGATTTCGTCAAGAAACAAAGCGATTATGTTTTTATTTTGGAAGAAATTAGAAAGAAATTAGCGGAATAAATCACCTCATTTTCTTGAAAAAATCCCAAATCACAATTCCTGCACTTACGGCAATATTCAAGGAATGTTTGGTTCCTAATTGAGGAATTTCTATTGTTCCGTCACACAATTCAATTGCATTTTGTGAAACTCCAAAAACTTCATTTCCAAAAACTAAAGCGTATTTTACATTAGTTTCAACTTCAAAATTTTGAAGAAAAATAGCACTTTCAACTTGCTCAATGGCAAATATTTTCACACCTTCGGATTTCAGGTTTTCAATGACTTCCAAAACACTTTCGTAATGTTCCCAAACCACAGTTTCTGTTGCTCCCAAAGCAGTTTTGTGAATTTCTTTATTTGGAGGAGTTGCTGTAATTCCACACAAATATATTTTTTCTATCAAAAAAGCATCGGAAGTTCTAAAAACAGAACCAATATTATTCAAACTCCGAATGTCGTCGAGAATAATAATAAGTGGAGTTTTTGTAGCCTCTTTGAAATCATCAATAGATTTTCTGTTTAATTCACTGTTTTCAAGCTTTCGCATAATTGTAGGATATTGTTTCAAAAAAAAAGCTCCCTAATAAAAGGAAGCTTTTTTATATTTATTTAAATAAATTTAGCTTTTTGGAGTTGCTGGAACTGCAGCTGGAGTAGGATCTGGTAAAACTGTTCCTTTAATTGTCAAAACTTTTGAAGGCTGACCTTCAGCGTTTGAAGATACAGTTACTGTTTTTGTAAATGCACCAACTCTATCGGTTGCATATTTTACACCGATAATTCCTTTTGCACCTGGAGCAATTGGCTCTTTTGGAGCTGTTGGAACGGTACATCCACAAGATCCTTGTGTGTTTGAAATAATTAATGGTTTGTTACCGTTATTTGTGAAAACAAATTCTCGTTGTCCATCAGCGTTGTGCTCAATAGTTCCGTAATCGATAGTCTCGGTTTCAAAAACGATTCCTGCACCTTCGGCTTTTGGGGTAGCAACCTTAGCATCTGATGGTGCTTTTGCTTTTTTAATTTCTTGTGCGTTAGAAGTTGTAACTCCTAAAACTGTTAGCATTGCTAATAAAAATATTTTTTTCATTGTAATTTTAAATTAAATTATTGGAACAAATCTAAATAAAAATTTCAATTCAAATAATAAAATTTTCTTAAAATTAAATTAATTCTCTAAAGTCATTAATTCAGTATAAAATAATTAAATTCGCTTTTGGAATATTTACATCACATTTAATACAATAAAAACCTTGGCAGCTAAAGAAACAGAAGTAAAAGAAACCCCGTTAATGAAGCAATACAACGAAATCAAAAGGAAATATCCTGATGCCTGTTTGTTGTTTCGCGTTGGTGATTTTTATGAAACTTTTGGTGAAGATGCTGTCCGTGCGTCAAAAATTCTTGGAATTACTCTCACAAAGCGTGGCGCAGGTTCAGCAACAGAAACTGCTTTGGCTGGTTTTCCGCACCATTCTATTAATACGTATTTGCCGAAATTAGTAAAAGCGGGACTTCGAGTGGCTATTTGTGATCAATTGGAAGATCCAAAAATGACAAAGACAATTGTCAAAAGAGGCGTAACCGAATTAATTACACCGGGTGTTTCAATGAATGATGAGGTTTTGCAATCAAAATCGAATAATTTCTTGGCTTCTATTTACTTTGGTAAAAAAAATATTGGAATTTCATTTTTAGATGTTTCTACAGGTGAATTTTTAACGGCTCAAGGAACGGAAGATTACATTGACAAATTATTACAGAATTTCAACCCAAGTGAAGTCTTGATTCCTAAGAATAATAAAAACGATTTTAAGGAAACTTTCGGCGAAGATTATCATAATTTTTATTTGGAAGATTGGGTTTATAAAGAAGATTATGCATTTGAAACGCTCACAAATCACTTTCAAACGGTTTCTTTAAAAGGATTTGGAATCGAAGAATTACCCGAAGGAATGATTGCATCGGGAGCAATTTTATTTTATTTATCTGAAACGCAACATAATAAATTACAGCACATTACATCCATTCAGCGCATTGCAGAAGATGCTTATGTTTGGATGGATCGGTTTACAATTCGGAATTTAGAGTTGTACCACAGTTACAATCCAAATGCGGTAACTTTATTGGATGTAATCGATAGAACGCTTTCGCCAATGGGTGGAAGGTTGCTAAAACGTTGGTTGGCATTGCCTTTGAAAGACATTCATAAAATTAGAAATCGGCACGAAGTGGTTTTGTATTTGAAAGAAAATCAGCCAATTTTAAAGAATATTCAACATCAAATTAAACAGATTTCTGATTTGGAGCGTTTGATTTCTAAAATTGCAACTGGAAAAGTTTCCCCGCGCGAAGTGGTTTATTTGAAAGAATCATTGGATGCGATTATTCCAATTAAAAAATTAGCGTTAGAAAGTCCGCAAGAAGCCGTAAAAGTTATTGGCGACACTTTGCACAGTTGCGAATTATTGCGTGAAAAAATTAAAACAACCTTGAATCAAGATGCGCCTGTTGCTATTGCAAAAGGAAATGCGATTGCCAAAGGAATCAGCGAAGAATTGGATGATTTAAGGGCGATTTCAACTTCTGGAAAAGAGTTTTTGGAAGGAATTGAAAAACGAGAATCTGAAAAAACAGGGATTTCATCATTGAAAATTTCATTTAATAATGTTTTTGGATATTATATAGAAGTTCGAAATACACACAAAGATAAAGTTCCTGCAGAATGGATTCGCAAGCAAACTTTGGTAAATGCCGAGCGCTATATCACCGAAGAACTTAAGGAATATGAAACCAAAATCCTCGGTGCCGAAGAAAAAATCCACAAATTAGAAATGGATTTATTCGAGCAATTGGTCGCTTGGATTACTACTTATATTAAACCCGTTCAGCTTAACGCAAATTTGGTAGCGCAGTTGGATTGCCTGACTTCTTTTGCACAATTGGCGATTGAAAATAAATATGTTTGCCCGGAATTAGACGAAACTTTTGAATTGGATATAAAAAATGGTCGCCATCCAGTAATTGAAAAACAATTGCCTGTTGGGATGCCGTATATCGCCAATGATGTTTATTTAGATCGAGATACGCAGCAATTAATTATGATTACGGGACCAAATATGTCTGGTAAATCAGCCATTTTACGACAAACTGCTTTGATAGTTTTGTTGGCACAAATGGGAAGTTTTGTACCAGCGGATAACGTAAGAATGGGAATTGTCGATAAAATTTTCACGAGAGTTGGAGCGAGCGATAATATTTCGATGGGAGAATCCACATTTATGGTTGAGATGAATGAAACGGCTTCGATATTGAATAATTTATCAGATAGAAGTTTGATTTTATTGGATGAAATTGGAAGAGGAACAAGTACGTATGACGGAATTTCGATTGCGTGGGCAATTGCAGAATTTTTGCACGAACATCCTTCTAAACCAAAAACGTTATTTGCAACACATTACCACGAGTTGAATGAAATGAGTGAATTGTTGCCACGAATTCAAAACTATAATGTGTCTGTGAAAGAGTTAAAGGACACGGTGCTTTTCATTAGAAAATTAGTAAAAGGAGGAAGTGCTCATAGTTTTGGAATTCACGTGGCTAAAATGGCTGGAATGCCGCAAACGGTGATTTTAAAAGCGCAAAAGCTATTAAAGAAACTTGAAAAAGATCATTCTGGCGATGCGTTAACGGGAATTAAAGCGGAAAAGGAAGAAATGCAAATGAGTTTCTTTAATTTGGATGATCCTTTATTAGAAGAAATTAAAGAAGAAATACTTAATTTAGACATCAATACCTTGACGCCAATAGAAGCGATGATGAAACTCAACGAAATTAAAAGAATGTTGACTAAGAAATAATTTATTTCTGATTTAAAGGCTACGTTATCAGAAGTTTAAATTCTTGCTTTTATTTTTTGCAAAAAAGACTTGTATAATTGAATAAATGTATTAAATTTGCCACCGCAATACGGAACAAGTAAAGCGGCTCTTTTTAAAAATTGAAATGCGAAAATAGCTCAGTTGGTAGAGCGCGACCTTGCCAAGGTCGAGGTCGCGGGTTCGAGCCCCGTTTTTCGCTCTATACCATAGAAATTAAA
>JBILPJ010000114.1:0-7545 GCA_044373975.1 Flavobacterium sp.
CCCATTAGCGAAATTGAATCGGTGATGGAACGCACCGCCAATGTTGAAATTGCAGAAATGGAAAAAGGTCTAGGACATTTAGGATTGATTTCTGGAATAGCACCAATTCTTGGTTTTATCGGAACAATTTCTGGGGTTATCAAAATATTTCATACGATTTCAAATACAGGAAATTTGAATATTCAAACAATTTCTGGGGGTTTATATGAAAAAATGATTAGTAGTGGTGCTGGACTTGTTGTGGGTGTGGTTGCTTATTCTGCCTATCATTTATTCAATATGATGATTGACAGTTTTTCACTTAAAGTACAAAAACAGACTTTAGAAATCATTAACGTAATTCAACAACCATAATATGGCAATTAAAAGAAACAAGCGGTTTCACGCAGAAATTCCGACATCGTCCTTGAGCGATATTATGTTCTTTTTGTTTTTGTTTTTTCTAATTATTTCTACTTTGGCAAATCCAAATGTGATCAAATTGACCTTGCCAAAAGCAGCTACAAACGAAACTACAAACAAAGACCATATCAGTTTATCGGTAACGGAAGATAAATTGTACTATATTGATAAACAAGAAGTTCCGTTCGATCAATTAGAGCAAACTTTAGCAGAAAAAACAGCTGCGTCAAATGACAAAACAGTTGTGGTTCGAGTTCCCGCAGATAACAAAGTACAAGATTTAGTCGATTTAATGCAAATGGGAGTAAAATTAAAATTGAACTTTGTAATTGCAACTTCTAAATAAAGTAATTTAAATTTAATTTATAAAAAGGAGCCACGAATTAAACCAATTTCCACTAATTCGTGATAATTCGTGTAATTCGTGTTTAAAAACAGATTCATTTCAATAGTACAAATCAATAAAAAATGATTAGAACCTTATTATTAATTGCATTAGGAGGTGGAATTGGAAGTGTTTTCCGATATTTAACTGCTGTTTTAGTGCAAAAATATTATGCTTCTGTATTTCCAATTGCCACATTAATTACGAATGTTTTGGGCTGTTTCCTGATTGGAATTGCCATCAGTTTATTAGAAAAAAATGATTTGGTTAATTCCAATTTAAAGTGGTTTTTCATAACAGGATTTTGCGGAGGCTACACTACATTTTCAACTTTTGGACTTGAAAACATCAATTTACTGCAAAACAATAATTCTGGTTTGGCTTTTATTTATATTGGTTTAAGCATAATCACTGGATTATTTGCCGTTTGGTTGGGACTAATTATTGCAAAATAAATTTGTAAGAACGTGTTAAATTGTTTCTATTTTGTGAAAAAAATGTAACTTCGCAGTCTATGAAAAATTTTGACATCCAAACGATAAAGTCGCTTTTAGCAACACCAAAAAAAATTGTAATTATTCCGCATCGCAATCCTGATGGGGACGCAATGGGTTCTACTTTGGGTTTATACCATTTTTTATTGAAATTAAAGCACGACGTACTTGTAATTTCACCAAACGAATTTCCTGAATTTTTGGACTGGATGCCGGGTTCAGAAACCGTTTTAACGTATGAAAAACACAAAGACGAAACTACAAAAATTCTTCAAGAAGCTGAATTACTTTTTACTTTAGATTTCAATGCGTTACATCGTGTTGGTGAAATGGAAACTATTTTGAAAGAATTGACTGCACCTTATATAATGATAGATCATCATCAAAAACCGGATGATTATGCGGCATTCATTTATTCTGATACGCAATTTGGTTCAACTTGTGAAATGATCTACAATTTCATTGAATTATTAGATGAAACTCATTTATTAGACAAAACAATTGCAACTTGCATTTATACTGGAATTTTAACTGATTCTGGTTCGTTTCGTTTTCCAAAAACAACTGGCAAAACACATCGAATTGTGGCAAGTTTGATAGATTTGGGCGTTGAAAACACATTAATTCCAAATTTATTATTCGATAATAATTCCTACAATCGTTTGCAATTATTGGGCAAAGCGTTACAAAATATGAAAGTGATGTCGGAATTTAATACTTCCTATATTACGTTATCTCAAGCAGAATTAGATAGTTTTGAACACATTAAAGGCGATACGGAAGGAATTGTAAATTATGGATTAACGATAAAAGGTATTATTTTTACAGCCATTTTTATCGAAAATAAAGAAGAGAAAATCATAAAAATATCGTTCCGTTCACAAGGCGATTTTGATGTCAACCAATTTGCAAGAGACAACTTTAGCGGAGGCGGACATATCAATGCTGCTGGAGGAAAATCGGAATTATCATTGGAAGAAACTATCAAAAAATTTGAAGGTTTGGTAACTCAAAATTTAAAACTAAATGAAATTATTTAAGCAATTACTACTTCTATTTATTGGAGTATTTACAATTTTGAGTTGTAGCCAACAAAAAGCGAGAAGACCAATTTCGCAATCGTCGGGAACTTTTATGAAAGAATCAGCTGAACGCAATAAAAAACTGATTGCAACCGAAGAAGCGAAGATTGATTCCATCATAAAGAGCAATCCTGAAATGAATTACATTGCTTCAGCAAAAGGATATTGGTATCATTATGAAAGCAAAAATGAATTGGACACTTTACGACCTAAAAAAGGTGATATTGCCTATTTTGATTATGAAATCAAAGATTTAAAAGGAAATATTATCTATTCAGATGTGGAATTAAAACCGCAAGAATATCACGTTGACAAAGAGCAAAAGATAATAATTGGATTGCGTCACGGAATTAAATTAATGCACAAAAAGGAAAAAATTACCTTTCTTTTTCCTTCACACGTAGCGTATGGATATCACGGTGACGAGCGAAGAATTGGAACAAATGAACCCATTATTTGCACCGTTACGTTAAATGATTTTAAACCTGAAAGTAAAGTAATAACAGAATAAATAATATGCTAAGAGATTCTAAAATTCATAAAAAAAATCTGTGAAAATCTGTGAAATCTGTGTCAAAAAAAAAAGAAGCGAAGCTTCACAAATTAAACCTATTAAATTAAAATAATTTGCGAATTTGCGGTAAAAAAATTTTAGAACCTGAAAGGTAGATGAACTGAAAGTAAATAGTTTTAACTATTTTTGAGACCAATAAAAACCTCGGAGATTTTTCAAATTCACACAAAGAAAAAAATCTGTGAAAATCTGTGAAATCTGTGGCAAAAAAAAATTAAGAAGCGAAGCTTCATATAATCAAACAAATAGTAATTAAAATGAAAAAAAGAATAATTTTATTGTTAATCGTAATTGCAACATTTATTTCTTGCAAAGATGCCCACAGCAATTTAAAAGACGGATTGTACGCTGAAATTGTAACCAATAAAGGATCAATATTAGCACAATTAGAATTTGAGAAAACACCAATAACCGTTGCCAATTTCGTAACCTTAGCAGAAGGAAATAACAGTTATGTAAATGAGCAATTCAAGGGAAAACCTTTTTACAATAACCTGAAATTTCATAGAGTAATTCCTGATTTTATGATTCAAGGTGGCGATCCTTTGGGAGATGGAACTGGAGATACAGGTTACAAATTTAAAGATGAAATTACCGACTTAAAATTTGATCAAGGTGGGTTATTGGCAATGGCAAATTCAGGACCTGGAACCAATAGCAGCCAGTTTTTCATTACACATTTAGAAACGCCTTGGCTAAATGGATTGCATACTATTTTTGGTCACGTTATTGAAAACGGAATGGAAACCGTGAATGCGATTGTTCAAAATGACGATATAAAATCCATTACAATTATTAGAAAAGGAGAAGCGGCAAAGAAATTTGATGCCGTTAAAGTATTTAGTAATTTCTTTGCAAATGAAGCAGAAAATTTGAAAAACCAAGCTAAAATTGAAGCTGAAAACAATAAAATTTACAACGAAAAATACAAACCCGTAATTGATTCAAAAGTAGCTTCTTTTACAGCATTAAAAGCAACTTCTGTTACCACAAAAAGTGGTTTGCAATTTAAAATTACTAAAAAAGGATGTGGTAAAAAACCAGGAAATGGAGCATCAATTTACATTCATTACGCAGGTTTTTTAGAAGATGGAACATTATTTGATACGAGTATTGAAGCTGTGGCGAATGCGTTTGGAAAATTTGACCAACGAAGAGCTGACGCAAATCAATACACACCAATTCCTTTTCAAGCGGGTAAAAAAGACGGTATGATTCCAGGTTTTATTGAAGGTATTGAAAACATATCTTTTGGAGATAAGGCAATTTTGTTTATTCCAACTCGTTTGGGTTACGGAGAAGCTGGTGCTGGTGGCGTAATTCCACCAAATGCCAATATCATTTTTGAAATAGAATTGTTAGAAAATATGCCTAAATAATAAATAACGAATTGGGAATAAACCTGAAATCCCAGCATAACGCAAATAAGTAAGGAGCTTTTAAACTAAATAAAATGAAATTTAAAGTATTGTTTTTATTGTTCTTTGGAATAACTACTTCGATGTATTCTCAAATAACTAAAAAAGTTGTTGGCACTAAAAAACCACTTGTAGCAGTTCAGAAACTAAATCCAACTGCAAACGAGGGGATTTTCGTAGAATTTGAAACTACAAAAGGAAAAATTGTAGCGGTGTTAGAATACAAAAAAACACCAATTACTGTTGCCAATTTTGTGTCTTTAATTGAAGGTACAAACCCATTTGTAACAGACGAAAAACAAAAAGGAAAACCATTTTATAATGGATTAAAATTCCACAGAGTTATTAAAGATTTTATGATTCAAGGTGGTGATCCTGCTGGAAATGGTTCTGGAGGATGTGGTTATAGCTTTAAAGATGAATTTGTTGCTGATTTAAAACACGATAAAGGTGGAATATTGTCTATGGCAAATTCTGGTCCTGCAACTAATAGTAGCCAGTTTTTTATTACTCATAAAGACACGCCTTGGTTAGATGGAAAACACACTGTTTTTGGTCACGTTGTAAAAGGAATGGATGTTGTGAATGCAATCGTTCAAGACGATGTAATGCTAAAAGTTACTGTTTCAAGAGTTGGTGCAGAAGCAAAAAAATTCAATGCACCAAAAGTTTTCTCTGATTACTATGCAAATAAAGGAGCCGATGATGCAAAACAAAATGCAGCACAAGCAGAAGCAAGAGCTAAACAAGCGACAATTGATGCAGAAGCAAAGAAAGTTTACGATGCCAAATACGGAAGCGTAAAAGCTGCAAAAGTTGCTGAATTAGCAGTTATCAGAGCAACCGCAACAAAATCTGAAACAGGATTAGAATATAAAATTATTCAAAAAGGAGCTGGTGTAAAACCTGCTGACGGAGCAAATGTTTTTATTCATTATGCTGGTTATCTTGAGGACGGAACCTTATTTGACAGTAGCTATGAAGAAGTAAATAAAGTTTGCGGAAAATTTGATCAAAACCGAGCTTCTCAAAACGGATACCAACCTTTTCCTTTTCAATATGGTAAAAAAGACGGCTTGATTCCTGGCTTTATCGAAGGATTGAACGCAATGTCTTTTGGAGACAAAGCGGTAGTTTTCATCCCTTCAAAATTAGGATATGGCGAAAGTGGCGCAGGAAATGTGATTCCACCAAATGCTAATATCATTTTTGAAATAGAATTATTAGAAGCGATGCCAGCACCAGTTGCTACAGAAGCTAAAAAATAATTTAAGTTTATACCCAAAAAAAGGTGTTTCGGAAAGCTCTGAAACACCTTTTTTTATTGTCATTTTTTAAACCTAACTTTTGAACTTCCAGTCAAATTCGTCTTTATCATTGATGATGGCACCAATCTCGAATTTCACAACCTCATCAAATTCCGTTTGAAAAATAATCCAATGTTCTTCATTGAAATAGTTTTCAAAAGTATCAAATTCTTCTTGAGTGAATTTTGTAATTCCTTTTTGAGCCAATTCAGATTTCACCTCACTGATTTTTCTACCGATAATTTTGTTGCCAAACAATTCCATTTCGGCACTTGAAGCCACGATATAACCCATTCTAAAGTCCTCATCTTTATAGAAAGTCAAACGCATTTTTTGCGCATTGTAAGAGAATATTACGTTGTCGTCTTCGTCCTTGTAATTTTTATTTGGCTTACCATAAATAGCAATTACATCATTTTGTTTCATTCCGAAAATGAGTTTATCAATTCCGTTTTTTGGGTTTATTTTCATTGTTTGTTTTATTAAAATATCAAATTACGATTGTTATAAATTATGATTTTATTTTGAGTTTTGTCTAATAAAAACTTCAGTTGCACCCATTCCATACCGTTGATAATTGCCTTCTCGGAAATCTAAATTATCGTATCTTCCCAATAAAAAATCAAGTTCTGCTTTTAAAATTCCTTCCCCAACACCGTGAATAAAAACGATTTTTGGAATGCGATTTCTTATGGCAAATTCTATATGTCTTTTAGCCGTTTCTGTTTGCAAAGTTAGGATGTCATAATTACTCATTCCCTTGAAACTTGGAACTAATTTTTCGATGTGTAAATCAAATTCTGGAGCGGGAATTTCATACTTTGCCTTCTTGTCTTTTACAAAACTTCTTGCTTTTGGCTCTTCTTTTTCTTTTTTAATTTGATTTGAATTAAAACTTCCGATACTTTTACTTAAATCACTGGTATCGTTTATTTTAATCAATTCATTGACAAAATATGTCATCACAAATCCATCCTCTGTTTCTATAGAAACTTCCTTGTTTTGAACCGATAGCACTACCCCATTTATAGCATCGTCAAGCACTGAAACTTTATCGCCTTTATTGAACATTATCCTCTTCTTTATCTTGATTTTTACTTGGTGTTTTAGCGCTTAATTTCATCATTCCGAACATAAATACTGCGATTGCAATAACCGAAATATAGACGTTTTTCTTCTCTAAACTTTGCTCATAAAATGCAATTAAGATTGCAATTATCATTATTGGAAGCAACACTTTTTTCATTTCTATTTGTATTAGAATTCAAAAGTAGGGAACTTTAAAATAATAAACTTACAATTCCAGAATGAATATTATTTTTGTTAAATTGCAATACAAATAATTTATGTTTTGGATATAGAAAAATATATGTTGCCGTGTATGAATAAATCGCTTTTTGGATTTGATTGTTTAGGCTGTGGAACGCAACGTTCATTGCTTTTATTAATCAATGGAGATTTCGCAAAAGCGTTCTATCAGTTTCCTGCAATTTATACAACACTACTCTTATTCGGATTTTTAGGATTGCATTTCATTGATAAATCACGTGATTACCAAAAAATTATCATTGGAATGGCAATTACAAATGCATTGATTATGATTATTGCTTATATTTACAAAATGACAACCTTTTAAATTAAAATTAAAAAAAATGGAACAAAGAAACTTACCCAACGGAACTGCCGTACTTGTATTAGGAATACTATCAATAGTAACTTGCTGTTGCTATGGTTTTATAGGACTTACTTTAGGAATCGTGGCTTTGGTATTAGCCAAAAAAGATTTGAAATTATACCAAGAAAGCCCTGAATTGTATTTGAATTATAAAAATTTAAATATCGGTAAAATCCTTGCAATTATTGGAGTTGTATTAAGTTCAATC
>JBILPJ010000017.1:0-19886 GCA_044373975.1 Flavobacterium sp.
AAAATGCACGATGATGAATTGGCTGAAATTCGTAATAAAGAAATTGGTTTTGTATTTCAAACATTCAACCTTTTACCAAGAACAACCGCATTGGATAATGTGGCTTTACCAATGGTTTATGCAGGATTTTCAAAATCTGAAAGAAAGGTTAGAGCCGAAGAAGTTTTGAATCAAGTGGGTTTAGCAGATAGAATGGACCACCAGCCCAACCAACTTTCGGGAGGACAAAGACAGCGTGTGGCAGTTGCGAGAGCATTAGTAAACAGCCCTTCTATCATTCTTGCGGATGAACCAACGGGAAATTTAGACAGTAAAACATCCGAAGAAATTATGAAATTGTTTGGAGATATTCACAAATTGGGAAATACCGTAATTGTTGTAACCCACGAAGAAGAAGTTGCGGCTTACGCCCATCGAATCATCCGTTTGCGAGATGGAATGATAGAAAGCGATATTTCGAAATAGTTAATTCGGTAATTTGTGGATTTGGTTTTTTGATAATCAAATAAACGAATAACCAAATAATAAAATAAACTTTAAAATGAAAGTATATACAAAAACTGGAGATACAGGAACGACGGCACTTTTTGGAGGCACAAGAGTTCCTAAAGATCACATTAGAATAGAAAGTTACGGAACGGTTGATGAATTGAATTCACATATTGGATTGATTCGTGACCAAGAAATGAATGTACACTATAAAGATATTTTAATAGAAGTTCAAGATCGATTGTTTACTGTTGGTGCAATTTTAGCCACACCACCTGAAAAAACAGTTAAGAAAAATGGCGAATTGCGATTGAAAAATCTTGGAATTATAGAAAGTGATATTGAATTATTAGAAAATGAAATCGATGCAATGGAAGATTTGCTTCCGCCAATGACTCATTTTGTATTACCTGGCGGACATACAACTGTGTCATATTGTCATATTGCCCGTTGCGTTTGTCGCCGTGCAGAACGATTAGCGGTGCATTTAGACCACAATGAACCCGTTGATGGAAACGCAATTAAGTACTTGAACCGCCTTTCTGACTACCTTTTTGTGTTGGCACGGAAGTTGAGTTATGATTTGAGAGCGGAAGAAGTGAAATGGATTCCGAGGAAATAGTGTTCAGTATTCAGTTTAAAAGTGAGAAAAAATTCGTTTTCAATTGACAACTGATTACTATTTAAACTGACCAACAACGTCTAAAAAAAAAACGTTCTTAACTATTTTGTAAAATAAATGAAATTTTACTTGACTTTATAAGTAAAAAAATTATTTTTGCATAAACTAAAAATAAGTATAAAATGTATTGGACATTAGAATTAGCATCTTATTTAAGTGATGCACCGTGGCCTGCGACCAAAGATGAACTTATTGACTACGCTATCAGAGCTGGTGCGCCACTTGAAGTAGTAGAAAACCTTCAATCTATAGAAGATGAAGGAGAGATATATGAATCGATGGAAGAAATTTGGCCGGATTATCCAACCGACGAAGATTATCTTTGGAACGAGGATGAATATTAAAAATATTAAAATCAATGAAAAGTCTCCAACGAGGCTTTTTTTTTGGTTAAATTTGCGTACCTTATTATAAATAAATAGAAATCATATTATGAGTTTCATAAATAGCATACTTAAAGTCTTTGTAGGTGATAAATCACAAAAAGATGTTAAAGCATTACAAGGAAATATTACAAAAATCAAAGCATTTGAAAGTGCTTTAGAATCATTGTCACACGACGAATTGAGAGCTAAAACTGCTTATTTCAAAAATTTAATCAAACAAGCTCGTTCCGAAAAAGATGCTAAAATTGTTGCTCTTCAAACAGAAGTTGAAACCATTGAAGACATCGATAAAAGAGAAGATCTTTATTTAGAAATAGATGCACTTGAAAAAGAAGCGTATGAAATTTCAGAAAAAACATTGAACGATATTCTTCCTGAAGCTTTTGCTGTAATCAAAGAAACTGCAAAACGTTTTAAAGATAACACCTCTATAAAAGTTACTGCTACTGCAAAAGACAGAGAACTTTCTGCATCAAAAACCTATATTACACTTGAAGGTGAAAATGCTGTTTGGGCAAATTCTTGGAGTGCAGCTGGAAAGCAAATCACTTGGGATATGGTTCATTATGATGTGCAATTAATTGGCGGAATGGTACTTCAC
The DNA here is from genome assembly GCA_044373975.1 of Flavobacterium sp. Taxonomy (GTDB): domain Bacteria; phylum Bacteroidota; class Bacteroidia; order Flavobacteriales; family Flavobacteriaceae; genus Flavobacterium. Next base: position 2,159 of record JBILPJ010000017.1, read on the forward strand.
GGTGGAAAAGTTGCAGAAATGCAAACGGGTGAAGGAAAAACATTGGTGGCAACCTTACCTCTTTATTTAAATGCATTAACTGGAAACGGGGTGCATTTAGTAACCGTAAATGATTATTTGGCGAAAAGAGATAGTACTTGGAAAGCACCATTATTTGAATTTCACGGATTGACAGTTGACTGTATTGACAACCACCAACCGAATTCTGACGAAAGAAGAAAAGCATACGAAGCAGACATTACTTATGGAACAAATAACGAATTTGGTTTTGATTATTTGAGAGATAATATGGCACATTCGCCTTCTGATTTAGTTCAAAGAAAACACAATTATGCGATTGTTGACGAGGTCGATTCTGTATTGATTGATGATGCAAGAACGCCTTTGATTATTTCTGGTCCGGTTCCCCAAGGCGATCGTCACGAGTTTAATGAATTGAAACCGAAAATTGAAAATTTAGTAAGTCTTCAAAGACAATTAGCGAATGGTTTTTTAACAGAAGCCAAGCGATTAATTAAAGAAGGAAACACGAAAGATGGTGGTTTTAACTTATTGCGATCTTTTAGAAGTTTGCCTAAAAATAAAGCATTAATCAAATTTTTGAGTGAAGAAGGAATCAAACAATTGCTTCAAAAAACTGAAAATCAATATTTGCAAGACAACAAAAGAGATATGCACCTTGTGGATGAGGCATTGTATTTTGTAATTGAAGAAAAAAATAATCAAGTTGAATTATCTGATAATGGAATCAAATTTTTATCTCAAGACACCGATAGTAATTTCTTCTTGCTTCCAGACATTGGAACTGAAATTGCCGCAATTGAAAATAAAAAATTAGACAAAGATGCTGAAGCAGAGGAAAAAGAAAAATTATTTCAAGATTTCAGTATCAAAAGTGAGCGTATTCACACCTTAACACAATTGCTTAAAGCCTATTCTCTTTTTGAAAAAGATGTAGAATATGTTATTATGGATAACAAAATTATGATTGTTGATGAGCAAACGGGTCGTATTATGGACGGACGTCGTTATTCTGATGGTTTGCACCAAGCAATTGAAGCGAAAGAAAACGTAAAAATTGAAGCTGCAACGCAAACATTTGCAACAGTAACTTTACAAAATTACTTTAGAATGTACAGCAAATTATCTGGTATGACTGGAACTGCTGTTACAGAAGCTGGTGAACTTTGGGAAATTTACAAATTAGATGTTGTAGAGATTCCTACAAACCGACCAATGTCGAGACACGATAAAGAAGATTTGATTTATAAAACTACCCGTGAAAAATTCAATGCTGTAATTGAAGATGTAACTGAATTATCAGCTGCGGGAAGACCAGTATTAATTGGTACAACATCGGTAGAAATTTCAGAATTATTGAGTAGAATGTTGAAAATGCGTGGTGTAGCTCACAACGTTTTGAATGCAAAAATGCACAAACAAGAAGCTCAAATTGTTGAAGAAGCAGGAAAAGCTGGAGTTGTTACCATTGCAACCAATATGGCAGGTCGTGGAACAGATATTAAATTATCTGCAGAAGTGAAAGCTGCTGGAGGCTTGGCAATTGTGGGAACAGAACGCCACGATTCGCGTCGTGTTGACCGTCAGTTGAGAGGTCGTGCAGGTCGTCAAGGAGATCCTGGAAGTTCACAATTTTATGTTTCACTTGAAGATAATTTGATGCGTTTATTTGGTTCAGAGCGTGTTGCGAAAGTGATGGACAGAATGGGATTGAAAGAAGGCGAAGTAATTCAGCATTCGATGATGACCAAATCTATTGAAAGAGCTCAGAAAAAAGTAGAAGAAAACAACTTTGGTGTTCGTAAACGTTTGTTAGAATATGATGACGTTATGAATGCGCAACGTGAAGTGGTTTACAAACGTCGTCGTCACGCTTTGTTTGGAGAACGTTTGAAGTTGGATATTGCCAATATGATGTATGACACTTGCGAATTGATTGTGAATAACAATAAAATGGCAAATGATTTCAAGAATTTCGAATTTGAATTGATTCGCTATTTTTCCATAACATCGCCAGTTTCTGAAAGTGATTTCTTGAAATTGACTGATATGGAATTGACTGGAAAAACGTATAAAGCGGCTTCTGTTTATTACAATGAAAAAACAGAAAGAAGTGCAAGAGAAGCATATCCAATTATAAAAAATGTATTTGAAGATCGTGGGAATCATTTTGAGCGTATTGTAATTCCTTTTTCAGATGGAATAAAATCGTTGGAAGTGGTAACCGATTTAAAAAAAGCTTATGAAACACAAGGAAAACAATTGGTTGCTGATTTTGAAAAAAATATCACTTTAGCGATTGTTGATGAAGCTTGGAAAAAGCACTTGCGTAAAATGGACGAATTGAAACAATCGGTTCAATTAGCGGTTCACGAGCAAAAAGATCCTTTACTAATTTATAAATTTGAAGCGTTTAATTTGTTTAGCAATATGTTAAACGGTGTAAATAAAGAAGTTATTTCATTCTTATTTAAAGGCGATTTACCGCAACAAAATGCTCCAAAAATTCAAGAAGCTAAAGAAGTGCGTCAGAAAGAAAATTATAAAATAAGTAAGGAAGAAATTGTTAGTAGTGAAAGTGCAAATCGGGAAGCTGGAGAAACCCAACAACGACAAATTACCGAAACTATAGTTCGTGAAATGCCGAAAATTAACAGAAATGATACGGTGAAAATTCAGCAGGTATCGTCTGGTACAATTGAAGAAATGAAATTTAAAAAAGCAGAAAGTTTGTTGGCTTCAGGCGAATGGGTTTTGGTTAATTAGATTTTAATTATACGAGAAAATGCTTTAATTGCTATTGCGGTTGGAGCATTTTTTATAATTAATACTTCCAAATAAAAATATTTTTTTTATCTTTACTTATATAAATTCGATACTAACAATTAAAACTTAATATCATGGCAAAGAGTCAAGACGCAAAAAAGACACAAAAAAAGGAACCTTTGAAAACCGCAAAGGAAAAGAAAGAGGAGAAAAGAGAAAAGAAAAACAGTCCTAAAAGAGATTAAATAAATAACCCTTTCGATTATGAAATCTGAAAGGGTTACTTTTTAAATAAACATATTATGCCCAATACTACAACCTATTCTTTATTTTTTAACCGTGTAAAAGAAAGCATTTCGGACGGAACTTTTGCCAAACTTACTATGGCAAAAACAATTGGAAATACACAGTTAATGAATATTTACATCCGAACAAATGTGGATGAAATTCAGCTAAAACTGGCTTTGACTTTCAAATTTCAAACGGAGGAAGAAGTAAAGATTTTACCAATTGAAGAAGGTTTGAACGAACTAATTCCATACATTAATAATCCATTTATGTCGGCTTTGCTTTTTACAACAGAAGCGGATGTAACGATGAAATTGAATAAAAAAAGAGTGGCGAATATTACGGAGCAAGCACCAACATTCAAAAATGCAGATCCGATTTTGTTGGAGTATTTGTCTGGGAAATAAGCAGAGACTGCACAAATTGACTTAAAAAGGATAATAGACGAAAAGATAATAGACGAAAAGATAATAGATATTTAAGAAATATTATTCATTTTGTGCCTTTTGAAATCTTTGATTCTTATGGGGTTAAAAAACAAGTCCAAAGTCAATCGAAAGTTTAGTCGTTATTATAATTAATAATTAATTTTTAGATTATAATAAACGAATTTTCTAGTTTCAATCCATACTTGCTTACCATTTTCTACAGATGTTCTTTTAGTCCAGTTTCCAATAGTATCATATTCATAAATATATTTAGTTTCTTTTTCTAAATCGCCTTTCTCATTAAATGATTTTATAGATAAACTATTTCCAAAATTATCATTTTCGTATAAATCATAAGAGTTGTTATTAACGTCAACAATTTTAATAATTTGATTATTTTCATAAATATATTTGTAGTGTAACCATTTTTGCCCATCAGAAAAATAGGTGATTTTTTCAACCAAGTTGCATTTTTCATTATAATTTTCCGTTACGTAATTATCCAATATTTTAAAATTTCCAATGAAGTACTTACTTTCATTTTCATTTCCTTTATCATCGTATTTGTATGAAAGTGTATTTTTAATTTTATTATCTAATCCATAACGTAATTCTTTGTTTTTATGTCCATTTTTATCGAATTTAAAAAGTGCTTTGGTAAATTTATAGTTGTCGTTTTTATGAGCAAAAACATACCCTGTTGGCATTCCTTTCTTATTGAATTGAGTAATTTTTGTATAAATATTAGTATTAATACTCAAGATTTTACTTGAAGCATCAATACTTACTCCCTCTTCTGTAACTTCCTTTACATTGCCTTTCAAGATTTTCTTTTCAGAATAATTGTTGCATTGTGAATTCATATTTAAACTAAATAAAAAACTCAAACTAAGGAACAATCTAAAATGTATAATTTTCATATTTTTATTTCTTTTTATCATTCAAACAAGGTTTAAACTCTCGAATGTATTCTGTTTCTTTTAATTGAACATTGATGCCGTCTTCAAAAGCAACACATTCAATGGTAAAGTTGGAGCAAATAAAAGCTCTAGTTTGTTCTTTTAAATTTTTATTTGTTTTATCTTTAATATCAAAATCCAAGTAACGACCCATTTTTCTAACAAATGTTGCACCTTCAAAGTTTGACCATCCCATTTCTTGCTTTGCTCTGTTTGCTAAATGACTTGATTTGGTTAGTTCTGCTTTACCAATATATGCTATTTCACTAGAATATTTATAGTTCAACTTTTCGCATAACAAAACCATTAATTCTTGACTTTTTGGTCTAATGATATAAAGTCCTTGTTTGCCTTTAAAAGCTTTTAAATAATCAATTACTGTTTCCATAGTTATATATTTAAGTTAGTTTAATAAATTTCATTATGATGAGTATTAACCTGAGATGCGAAATACAATACCACAAATATAATTAATGAATATAGGAATCGTATTGGCTTTTCTTTGCACCATAAAAACCAAGTGTAAACAATAGCGACAATTATTAAAACTATAAAAACTTTTTTTATTGCGTCAAAAAAACTTTTTTCATTATTTGCCATAGAAGAAAGGGTTTGGATTAATATTGGAATTATTTTAGCAAAACTAAAATCTTGTTAAGACAAAAAATGACAAAGTTCTTTTTATCTTTGTTTAGATAATTAAATCATTATGGAAGACTACAGCAAAAAAAGGCTTTATAAAAAAATCATCGTTAAGCTACTGCGAGAAAGGAAACTTACAGTAGATGAAATAATGGTTTCTTTGAATAATATTTTAAACAATGAGTATGGTTTTGAACCCATATCCAGACGCACCTTTGATAGAGCCAAAGAAAGCTTAATTGAAAATGGGTATCAAATTAATTCCCGAAAGTTTAACGTAAGAAACTATTTTGTATTGGAAGGCTATCCAGACAATCTCAACCTTACACAAGAAGAACAGCTTACTTTTCCGCTCCTTATTGGCTTGTTGGACACAGAGAAAACTATGAATTCTGTAGAGTGGCTTAAATTAACTTTAATGGATGAGTTTGGTTACAGTAAAGAAGATTTAAATCCTTTTCCTTATTTTCTCCATATTCAGCCTACATTAAATAGTCAAGATAAATTACTTATTATGGCTGGAAAAATTATTGAATATATTAAGAAAGGACAAGCGATTAAATTTCTATACAATAAAAAGGGAGTTGAAGGAATGCGTCAAGTAGCACCTTTGCAAATTCGCTATTATGATAATCGATATTATTTATTTGGTAGTGCAATTGACGAAGAAACCTATGAACCAACAAACTTATTGCAAACCTATAACATGGATAAATTTGTAGGTATTGAAGTTATGCCAGCAATTAAAGAAACAGAAGAAGTATTGGAAGAAGATATCTTAATTTTTTATGATTACGATAGTTTGTATAAAACTACCCGTTTGGAGGAATTACTTAAACACAGTTTGGGGGTTTGGTATGATTGGAAAAACAACCAACTCAAAACTTACCGCTTAAAATTTACCGATTGGGCGATGGGCATTATGGAAAATAAAAAAATACATCCATCACAAGTGGTAAAAGAAAAAAAAAGTGACTTCCTTATTGTAGAAATTACAGTATGGGACAACCACGAAATTGATTATTTCTTGGGAAGGTTTGGAGATAAATGTGAGCGGTTGAATTAACAATAAATACCTAAATTCTTGTTCCTAATTCGTAATACCAATCATGATTATTATTTGGATTATCGGGTGTATATTTCACAAAAATAAAAGTTTGTCTATTTATTACAAAACGAGGCAATTGTGGTGTTATTTGTTCTTTATAAAAAATAACCTTTCTGTTTGGTGTATGTTGGGTTAGTTTATAAAATAAATTTCTATAATCTTTACCTCCTAGTAATACAATATCATCTTCATCATTAACTACCAATTGATTAAAATCATTATAAATTGGTTGTATTGTAAGATTTTTATTTCTTCTGTAATTTGGTAGAATATTATTATTTTCTGAAAAGGTAATATTGTATTCAGGTAATCTAAATTCAGAATTTATTAATCCCCATCCAGCTGATAAAATGTAAAAATTCGCATTAAATTTTGTATATAAATCTACATAAACATTTGGATATCTGATTGGAAGGTATAATTCAAAAGCCTGTTTAAGGTTAATGTCATTTTGATTATTTAATAAATATTTTCTCCATGATATTTCTTCTTTATTCATCGTGTCATCTGGATGATGTTCAGAATTATTTATTGGACTATCAACAAAATTCTCTCTAGGGTATGAAGTAAAGAAAGAAATATTCTTTCTTCCAGCACAAGCCATTACTACTTTGAAATTTTTACTTAAATTAAGTTTTTCTATCTCAATTTCATTAATATAAGGAGGTATGGATGAAGAATTTGTTTTCTCTTTTTTATTTGTTTCAGCTTTAGGGGATGTTTTTTTAGGAGTTGAAATTTCTAAATTATTACCATCAAAAGCAATAGTAAAATCCAAAAAATCTCTATCTTCTCCAACAATTCTTCCGCCACATTCAATTGCATTTCTCATTGCATTACAAATTGCAGCTGGTTTTCCATTCCATTGAATGTTATTGTCTATTATAATACATTGATTTCTAACCATCCTAGCAGTCATCTGGTGATTGTCGTTTAAATAAATGTCTTTTATAGATTGCAAAATGATTGGTTGTAAAACTCCGTTTGCAGTTGCAATTTTATTATTTATGCAGTTTATGTTCATTTCATTTTTTTATTAAATTGTTTAAAGTCCCAACCTTAGCTTTGAATTATCATATACTAATTTTCTTCTTGATTTATATAATTTAGTAGAATTGACTGATGAAGTTGATTTAGCATTTGGATTGTTTTTTAAATTTAATAATGGCTTTATTTCTTTTATTAGATTTTTCTCATCATTGTCTATTAACGATTTATCATCGGAATATTCAATCCAAAATACTTTCATATAATCTTTAATAAAAGTATTAACATCATTTTCAGTACTTTGTAAAATCAAATCATCAGCCAATAATGCCCCAAGTCCTGCTCTAAAAGTAGAAAGAGTCCCATGACCTATTTCACCATTACCATGGGTTTGATTTATATGCCACTTTAATCTATTACAAATAGTGCTTTTCCCTTGTTTTCCAGTTCCAGAAGTTCCTATGTAAGCCAAATCATATTTTACACCTTCAATATCTCTATAATATTTTGGCTCAATAGGATTAATAGTAACATAATTACTCAAAGCTTTGTAGCCATCTGGTCGCATAAACCAAAAATAAATTCCTTTGGATTTAACATTAGGTATTGCATCTATATGAGGTACAAATGAATTTGTTGATAAAAGATTTTGATTTAACCAAGTTGTTAATTCATTAAAATCTGCATTTGGATTAATTGCCATGATGTAAGTTTTTGAAGTTCAGACTGCAAATATATAAAATCCCACACACTTAATCTATTTAAACTTTGCCGTTTCGTGACTAACTATCGTTTTACCTTTGTCTTTTAAATCAACTATTTATGCAAAATAAAATTCTATTTGAAGAGCGAATTGCAGTTAGTAATTCTAGTCATATTTGCTCGGAAATAATAAAAAATTACAGAATAGAGCAGAATATTAAAATTGATGATTTTGCATTTGCTTATGTGGTTTATGGTATCAATGAAAAACCTGTTTTGTTTCACATATACTTCAGTAATACTGACGAAGTTTTGCCCAAAAATGAGTTTAAGATTTACTTACAAAATCTGAATCAGAAATCTTTTTACCAGCTTTTATATTTGGTTACTTATTATGGATTTTTCAAAGAAGATGAGGATAATTTATCCTCAATTAAGGATAAAAACAGTACTGATGCAGTAGCTTCTTATTTAGAAAGCACCAATGGTAAATTGTTGTACCATTATCAAGTGGAACAATTGTTTAGTTCTATTACTAACTCTACTGCTGAAGAAGCCATTATTTTCAGAAAAGCTATCAATCTGAAGCGACCAAGTGCTTTTGAAAAAGCCAAATCTTTATTATTTCCCTCGGGTGAAACCTTGTTTGATGTTCTCACACAATATAGGTTTCGGGATTTCACTTTATATCCTAAAATAAAAGAAGCGATTGCATTGCATAATTATTTAAACCAATAAAATATGATAACTATTGAAGAAGCAAGACCCGAACATGTTGAAGCCATTGTTTCCCTTTGGGAAGATTTGATGGAAATCCATAAAAGATTAGACGCTGAATTTTTTGATGCTACTGATATATGTATCGAAGAATACGCTAGAGGTATCAGAGGAACCATAAGTAGTTCATCGGATGATAGGAAGGTATTTGTAGCCCTAGCCAATGAAACAGTTGTTGGATATGTTACAGTTGAAATCATGCATTTTTCAATGTTGTACTATAATTTTGATTCCTTATGTGTTATTGGAGATATAATGATTGATGAAAAATTTCATAATCAAGGAATTGGAGAACGATTCATTCAAGAAGCCAGTAAGGTAGCCAAAATGCAAAATGTAAATAAGATTATGCTCAATGTGTTTTCTAAAAATGAGAAAGGATATGCCTATTTCAAACATTTAGGATTCCAAGACACGTTTAATAAAATGACGTTGAAAATAGAATAAAGAAAATAAATATATGTATTATATCAAATTGTACTTTGAAATCGGGTTGGTAATTGCCATACTATTTGAGTTGATATTATGGTTTTTAAATGATGAATTAGATGAAAAAACAAAACAGTATTTTATTAAACACGGAGGGTTTGTATTTGTGATAAAATGGCCTTATATTATCTGGTTTATTATTAAAAACTTAATTAAAAGAAATTAGAAAAGTTTTCTGTATATATTGAAATAAAATAGATTAACATGAAAAAGATAGAAAGAAATTATTTAAAAGACTTACTTTATGGTGTTTGCGTTGGTGATGCTTTGGGCGTTCCTGTTGAGTTTGAAAGCAGGGAATACTTAAAGACTAACCCTGTAACAAAAATGACTTTAGGCGGAGTTCATGACCAAGGAATTGGAGTTTGGTCGGATGATAGCTCGCTAACTTTTTGCTTGGCAGAAACTATTATTGAAGGATATGACATTCATAATTTAGCCAATAAATTTATCAAATGGAAAAATGAAGGCTATTGGACTGCAACCGGAGAAGTATTTGATATTGGAAACACCACAAGACAATCCATCATCAATCTTAGAAAAGGAATTTACCCAACATTGGCTGGAGGTGCAAATGAAATTGATAATGGCAATGGTTCTTTAATGAGAATTTTACCATTAGTTATTTTGCTTAAAGATTTACCTATTGAGAAACGTTTTGACTTAGTAAAAGAAGTGTCATCTATCACTCATGCACATAATCGTTCTGTGATTTCTTGTTTCTATTACTTAGAATTTGCATTGCAGCTAATGGAAGGAAAAGACAAATTTGAGATTTATGAAAATCTCAAAATATCGGTTTCCAATTTTTTAAATTCTAATGAAATATGTAGTAATGAATTAATCCATTTTGACAGACTTTTGAACGGAAATATAAATGAATTAGATGAAGATGCAATTCAAAGCGGTGGATATGTAATTCAAACATTGGAAGCTAGTATTTGGTGTTTGTTAACATCCGATAGTTACGAAGTTTCCGTTTTAAAAGCAGTCAATTTAGGAGGTGATACTGATACAACTGGAGCCGTTACAGGAGGATTAGCAGGTTTAATGTATGGGTTTAAATCGATACCGAAATTATGGGTAGCTTCAATTCGTAAACCAAACGAGATAAATAAATTAATTCATAGTTATCATCAACAAGTGAATAGCCTTAGTGGTAAAATGACTGTTCGTTATAATATAACTACTCGAGATTTTATTGAAGAAAATGGTGATTTTATAGATGGTTCAGCTGTCCTATTTGATTCTTTACCCCATAAATTAGATGCTGTTTTGCATTTAACAAACGAAGAAGGCGTTAACAGTATTTCATTAAATTTCAATTATCCAAATTATCCCAATGCTGGATTTGTATCTTGTAAATTAGAAACTGAAATAACGTGTTCAAATGAACATTTTTATTTTCTATTAGATTTTAATGATTTTATTTTCATAAACGAAAATGAAGCGCTTTTAAAAGGAACTTTGGCAGTTAACCTCTTCGATTCTGAAGATGTAGATAACTTCAGATATGAATTGCTAATTCAACAAGATAATTGCAAAAAAATAATATTGAACAGCACAATTATCCCATTTTGTCGTTTTGAAGAAGAAGATGAAGAATTGGAAAATTAAATTTTATAAATTTCAGTATTACTTCAGAGTACGTTTTTGAATCTTATTTAAAGAGAGTCAGGAAATATTTTGCCAGGATTTAAAATTCCGTTAGGATCAAAAATAGATTTTATGCCTTTCATTAATTGCAATTGTGTTTCGCTAAACGCTATATCCATATAATTTTTTTGAACATACCCAATTCCGTGTTCACCAGATAAAGTTCCTTTCAAGGAAACCGTCAACTCAAAAATTTCTCGTATTCCTTTGGTAACTTCTGTATTCCAATTTTCATCTGACATATAGCCTTTGATGATGTTTACGTGTAAATTTCCATCGCCAGCATGACCGTAACAAACCGATTTAAATCCGTATTTAGCTCCGATTTCTTTAATTCCAAATAGTAATTTTGGCAATTCATATCTTGGAACAACCGTATCTTCTTCTTTGTAAACAGAATTTGATTTCACGGCTTCGGCAACACTTCGACGCATTTTCCAAAGTAGGTTTTTTTGTATTTCGGTATCTGCAAAAAGCACTTCGTCAATTTTGAATTGCTCAACGACTTCCATTATTTTTTCGGCTTCTTGAAAAAGAATGTCAGGGTAATTTCCATCAACTTCGATGAGTAAATGCGCTTGAATTTCATCTTTAACTTGAACATTTAAATCGGTTACAAATTTCAATGTCCAATCGATGGCATCACGCTCCATAAATTCTAATGCACTTGGAGTTATTCCCGCTCTAAAAATTGCAGAAACAGCTTCACACGCTTCATTGGCATTATAAAATGGAACTAACATTAAAACCGTATGTGTGTTTTTTGGGATTAACTTCATAACAATTTTTGTAATGATTCCAAGTGTTCCTTCACTTCCCACCATTAATTGCGTTAAATTATATCCCGTGGAATTTTTCAAAGTATTGGCTCCAGTCCAAATAATTTCTCCATTGGCAAGGACTACTTCTAAATTCAGCACATAATCTTTGGTCACGCCATATTTTACGGCACGCGCCCCACCAGCATTTTCGGCAACGTTCCCTCCTATCCAACAACTTCCTAAACTACTTGGATCTGGTGGATAAAAAAGGTCTTTTTCAGCTACAGCTTCACGCAAAACTTGAGTGATTACGGCAGGTTCAACAGTAACTTGTAGGTTTTGCTCGTCAATGTTTAGAATTTTGTTGAAACGCTCCATCGAAAGACCAATTCCTTGATGAACAGACAATGCACCACCACTTAAACCAGTTCGGGCACCAATTGCAGTTACAGGAATAGTATGAAGATTTGCGATTTTCAAAATGGCAGCAATTTCTTCTGGAGTAGCTGGTTTTAGGACTACAGAAGGAGGAAAAATATAATCCTCGGTTTCGTCTTTTCCGTAGTGGTTTCGGGTTTCTTGATCCGAAAAAACATAGGAATTGCCTATTATTTCGTTGAATTGAGAAAGTATTTCTGGTGTGATTTTCATAAACTAAATTGAATTGTAAAAGTAAAAAATATATTATAATGAATCATAACAAATTTAGACTAAAAATACAATTGAATCGAAAATGCCCTAGCCCAGATGGAAGGGAAAATCCCGAGCTTTTTAGCGAGGATTTGGAATGACAGCTGGAAATAGCTTCAAAAAAAAATTGCGAAAATTAGGCAAAGTTGAAAAAGATTAACAAATGTTAACAAAATAGATTTCTGCGAACCATAATAAATTGTATTTTTACGTTTCAAAATTTAAAAAAATAAATGGGTAAAATCATTGCTATTGCCAATCAAAAAGGAGGCGTTGGAAAAACAACAACTTCGATAAATTTAGCGGCTTCTTTAGGCGTTTTAGAAAAAAAAGTTTTACTTATTGACGCTGATCCTCAAGCAAATTCGAGTTCTGGGTTGGGAATTGACGTTGAAAATATTATTATTGGAACGTATCAAATTTTAGAGCACAGCAACACTCCTGAAGAGGCGATTATCACTTGTTCGGCTCCGAATGTGGAGGTAATTCCTGCGCATATTGACCTTGTTGCTATCGAAATTGAGTTGGTTGATAAGGAAAATAGAGAATATATGTTGAAGGAAGCGTTGAAAAGCATCAGAGATAAATACGATTATATTTTGATTGATTGTGCGCCATCATTGGGTTTGTTGACATTAAATGCGTTGACAGCTGCCGATTCTGTGATTATTCCGATTCAGTGTGAATATTTTGCTTTGGAAGGTTTGGGAAAATTATTGAATACGATAAAAAGCGTTCAGAAAATTCACAATCCCGATTTAGATATTGAAGGTTTGTTATTGACGATGTTTGATTCTCGTTTGCGCTTATCAAATCAGGTGGTTGAAGAGGTTCAAAAACATTTTAACGATATGGTTTTTGAAACGATAATCCAGAGAAATGTTAAGTTGAGTGAGGCTCCGAGTTTTGGTGAAAGTATTATTAATTATGACGCAACGAGTAAAGGTGCGACAAATTATTTGCGATTAGCGGAAGAAATTATTAAGAAAAATAGTAATTAATTTATGGCACAAGCGATAAAAAAACAAGCATTAGGAAGAGGATTATCGGCTTTGTTGAAAGATCCAGAAAACGATATTAAGTCGGTTAATGATAAAAATGCAGATAAAGTTGTAGGAAATATTGTCGAGTTAGAAATTGACGCTATCGAGATAAATCCTTTTCAGCCAAGAAGTAATTTCAATGAAGAATCATTGCGAGAATTGGCAACTTCCATTAAGGAATTAGGTGTTATTCAGCCAATTACGGTTCGGAAAACTGACTTTAATAAATACCAATTAATTTCCGGAGAGCGAAGATTACGTGCTTCAAAATTGGCAGGAATAAATGTAGTTCCCGCTTATATTCGAATTGCGAACGACAATGAATCGCTAACGATGGCTTTGGTAGAAAATATCCAAAGACACGATTTAGATCCTATTGAAATTGCGTTGTCATACCAAAGATTGATTGATGAAATTCAATTGACGCAAGAGCAAATGAGTGAGCGCGTGGGGAAAAAGCGTTCTACGATTGCGAATTATCTTCGATTGTTGAAATTAGATCCGATTATTCAAACGGGAATTCGTGACGGATTTATAACTATGGGTCACGGCCGCGCGATTATCAATATTGAGAATCAAGATATTCAAACTGATATTTACCAAAAAATTGTAAGCCAAAATCTTTCTGTTAGAGAAACCGAGGCTTTGGTAAAAAATCATCAAGAAAGTTTGAAACCTAAAGCTGCAACAAAAGCTAAAACGGCAACTTTTGCTGTAGCAGATGAAGCAAACAAAGCAATTACAGAGTATTTTGGTGCTAAAGTAGATGTGAAAGTTGCAGGAAATGGCAAAGGAAAAATTACAATTCCATTTCATTCTGAAGAAGATTTCAATAGAATTATCAAATTAATAAAAGGGTAGTGCTAAAATTCTATTTCATATTTTTAATTGGGTTCTTAATTGGAACAACTTCACTTTTTGCTCAAGATAAAAAAGTAGAGCTTTTGGTTGCAAAAGACACTTTAAAATATAAAGAAATAAATCCTTTAGCACCTGCAAAAGCTGCTTTTTATTCAGCAATATTACCAGGATTGGGACAAGCTTACAATAAAAAATACTGGAAAATTCCATTGGTTTATGGCGGAATTGGTGCGGGTTTGTATTTTTATTCTGTAAATAATACCAAGTATAAAAATTACAGAAACGCTTATAAAAGAAGATTGGCGGGATATGATGATGATGATTTTCAATATTTAGACGATTCGAGATTGATTGCTGGACAGCGATTTTATCAACGAAATAGAGATATGTCGGTTTTAGTAACCGTCGGTTTTTATTTATTAAATATTATAGATGCCAATATTGATGCGCATTTGATGCAATTCAATGTGAATGATAAATTGTCGGTTCGTCCTGAATTGTATCAGAATGAAATCAACTACAAGCAAAATTTAGGATTGACTTTAAACTACCATTTTTAATGAAAATTGCACTTTTAGGTTACGGAAAAATGGGGCAAGTAATTGAAAAAATTGCGTTGCAACGCGGACACGAAATTGTGTTGCGTAAATCTATTGAAGATACCTTTGACGGTCTTAAAAATGCTGATGTTGCTATAGATTTTAGTGCGCCAGATGCTGCTGTTGAAAATATTTCGGCTGCTTTAAAACTTGGAATCCCAGTGATTTCTGGAACTACAGGTTGGTTGAACGAATATGAAAATATGGTGCAACTTTGTAAAGAAAAAAATACTGCTTTTATTAGTAGTTCAAATTTTAGTTTGGGTGTAAATATTTTCTTTGAATTGAACGAATATTTGGCAAAAATTATGTCAAAATTTGATGCTTATAAAGTTGGAATTGAAGAAATTCATCACACCCAAAAATTAGATTCGCCAAGTGGAACCGCAATTTCATTGGCAAACGGAATCATTAAAAACAGTACTTACGAAAATTGGACTTTGGAAAATCCAATGTCAAATGATATCGTAATTGATGCCAAAAGAATAGAAAATGTCCCCGGCACACACACCGTTTCCTATAATTCAGATGTTGATTTAATCGAAATAAAACATTTGGCACACAATAGAGAAGGATTTGCATTGGGGGCAGTAATTGCTTCCGAATGGATTTTGGGTAAAAAAGGGGTTTTCACAATGAAAGATGTATTAAATATTGGTAATACGGTTATTCGTTAATTCGGTTATCAATCATAAACTTTAAAATAAAATAGTATGACACTAATTCAATGGTTTGTATTTTTCATAATTGTTCAAGTAATTCATTTTTTAGGAACTTGGAAATTGTATGAAGCCGCAGGTAGAAAAAAATGGGAAGCGGCAATTCCAGTTTACAACGCAATTATTTTGATGAAAATCATAAACCGTTCGCCTTGGTGGACGATATTATTGTTTGTTCCAGTTGTAAATCTTATTATGTTTCCTGTTGTTTGGGTAGAAACTTTGAGAAGTTTTGGAAAAAACTCAACATTAGATACCCTTTTGGGAGTATTGACATTGGGTTTTTATATTTATTATATCAACTACACTCAAAAATTAGTTTACATCAATAACAGAAGTTTAGAGCCTACAAATAAAACGGCAGACACAGTAAGTTCGCTACTTTTTGCAATAGTTGTGGCGACTTTGGTTCACACCTATATAATGCAACCTTACACGATTCCAACTTCATCCTTGGAAAAATCATTATTAGTGGGCGACTTTTTATTTGTTAGTAAATTCCATTATGGAGCAAGAACACCAATGACGCCAATAGCTGCGCCGATGGTTCACGATACTTTGCCCCTTGTAAATGTAAAATCTTATTTAAAAGTACCTCAAGTTCCTTATTTCCGATTTTTTGCAATGCAAGAAGTCAACAGAACAGATATTGTAGTTTTTAACTGGCCTGCGGATACTTTATTTAATATGTACAAAGCCGCTGATAAAAGATATGATAAACCAATCGATAAAAAGACCAATTATGTAAAACGTTGCGTTGGTATTCCAGGTGATAGTTTATCTATAAAAGATGGGATTGTATATATCAATGGCAAAATTATGCCAATGCCAGAAAGAGCAAAACCTCAATATTCTTATACTGTAACCACCGATGGAAATGGTTTTGATCAAACCTATATTACTAAAGAATTGAATATTACAGATGGCGTTTACCAAAGCACTCAAAACACCTTTTATTTCAGAGCATTAACTGAAGAATCCGCCAATCGTTTGCGGTTGAATCCGATAGTAAAAAGTGTAATTCGTAATATTTCCCACGAGCCAGAAGCTGCAATATTTCCATATAATACAAAATGGAATTTAGATAATTTAGGTCCGATTTACATTCCTAAAAAAGGAGTTACCGTTGCATTAAATACTGAAAGTTTGCCTTTTTATAAAACGATAATTCGTGAATATGAAAAAAATGATTTAAAAGTTACAGGTGATGAAATTAGAATAAATGGACAAATTGCTACTACTTATACTTTCAAACAAGATTATTATTGGATGATGGGAGACAACCGTCACAACTCATTGGACGCTAGATATTTTGGATATACACCAGAAGATCATATCGTTGGAAAACCAGTATTTATTTGGATGAGTTTAGATCCAAATGGAAAAGGCTTCAACAAAATTCGTTGGGATAGAGTTTTCACAACCGTTAGCGGTGATGGGCAACCACAATCGTATTTCAAATATTTCCTAATTGCATTGATTGCGTATTTCGGAATTAGTTATTTTGTTAGAAAGAGAAAAGAGAATAAAAATTAGTGAAAATGGTTATTTGTTGATTTGTTAATTTGTTGATTTGAAAAAATTGGAGCTATGTATATTTATTCTTTTGAGAAATTGGAGGTTTGGAATGAAGCCAAGGAATTTGCAAAATCAATTTATTTGCTTACTTCAAAATTTCCAGATTCAGAGAAATTTGGTTTGGTTTCACAGTTAAGAAGAGCTTCAATATCAATTTGCTCAAATGTAGCCGAGGGTTCTGCAAGGAAAACCTATAAGGATAAAGCTCATTTTACAACAATGGCATTTGGTTCTGCAGTTGAAGTAATAAATCAATTGATACTTTCATTTGAATTAAATTTTATAACTGAAGATGATTATCTAAAACTTCGACAAGAAGTAGAAAGTGTAACGAACAAATTAAATGGACTTCGTACCTATCAACTATCAAAAGGCGCGGAAAATTCCTGATTTACACCAAATAACCGAATCAACAAATAACCAAATGAACACTTTACTTCTTCCCTCCTATTTCCCTTCAATAAGTAATTTTGCGGCTATAGCAAAGGCGGATTCAATTGTGTTTGAAGTTGAAGATAATTTTCAGAAGCAAACTAACAGAAACCGAACGTATATTTATAGTCCAAATGGGATTTTGATGTTGAATATTCCTGTGAAACATAGTAAAGAAAGGCATCAAAAGACGAAAGAAATCAAACTTGAAACGGCTTTCGA
>JBILPJ010000115.1:0-7348 GCA_044373975.1 Flavobacterium sp.
TTCACTTCTTTTTTATAGGCTTCAGGCTTGAAAAAAAGTGTCGCTATTTTGAAATGTTTTACGTTTTGTTTTTTGAATAATTCTTTCAATTCTAAAACCGTATTTCCAGTATCAACGATATCTTCAATAATAATTACGGTTCTTCCCGATAAATCTTGGTTCAAACCAATCAATTGTTTTACTTCATTAGTGGACGCTGTTCCTTCATAAGAAGCCAATTTTATAAAACTCACTTCGCAAGGTTTTTTGTAGTGTTTCATAAAATCTGAAACTACCATAAAAGCGCCATTTAAAACACCTACGAAAACTGGAATTTCATCTGCGAAATCTGATTCTACTTGAGCTGCCATAGTTGCAATTGCAAAATCTATTTCTTCGGCAGAAATAAAGGGTACAAATTGTTTGTCGTGAAGCTGTATCATTTTTAAGGTTTTAAATAATCTGCAAAGATATAGAATTCGAATTTGACTTGAAGCAAACCGCAATGTTATTTTAAGACTGGAAAAGTAAAAATTTGGTTATTTGTTAAATTCAAACATCAATTTTTTTTAAATTTGTTAAAATTACATTAAACTTATTACTATTTTTATACTCTAAATAGTTATAATCAAAACATTATGGCATCGTTAAATCAAAATACCAATGTTTTAGGAGTAAGAAATGCAAGGCATTTGTTAAGAAGAGCAAGTTTTGTTTATACCAAAACGTTGATCGATCAATATGCGCTTTTAACTCCCAATCAAGCTTTAAATTTGTTATTAACGACAAGTCCTTTGGTGGTGCAATTCCCTTTTGACCCTCTTCCAACAACAGCTCCCGATGGATTTTGGACAGAATCAACTGCTTCCGCTACCTCATTTACAGGTCAAGCAAGAAAAAACACAATGGTTGGTGGTTGGTGGTGGTATAATGCCATAAACAGTCCTAATTTAAAATACAAAATGTCTCATTTTTTATCAACTTGTTTTACTGTTGAATCTAGCGGTTCTGGCTCGGCAACTGAATTTTATGATTACATACGGTTGTTAATGTTTTATTCCTATGGGAATTACAAGACTTTAGCAAAAAAAATGACGCTGAACAATTCGATGTTATTTTATTTAAACAACACTGCAAATTCTAAAATAGCGCCTAACGAAAATTATGCACGGGAATTTTTTGAATTATTTACCATTGGTAAAGGGCCTCAAATTGGTGTTGGCGATTATACAAATTATACCGAAGCTGATATCGTTCAAGCTGCTCGTGTTTTAACAGGTTTTAGAAGGGTTTCTGCTAGAAATATTATAGATCTCGACACTAATTTACCAAAAGGTAGTAATCAATTTACTTTACATCATACAAGCCCAAAAACATTTAGTAGCGCATTTAATAATACAGTTATTGCCGCAGCTACATCAAATATTGGCATGGATACAGAATTAAATGATTTTGTAAACATGGTTTTTAACCAACTAGCAACTGCCAAAAATATTTGTAGAAAACTATATATTTATTTTGTAAAAGGAACTATAACTCCTGAAATTGAAACAGATATCATTTCACCATTAGCGCAAATTTTTTATACTAATGGTTATGAGTTAGCTCCAATAATCAGAAAACTATTAGAGAGTCAGCATTTTTATGATTTAGATGATTCTGATGCTACAAATGAAACTATTGGTGGAATTATTAAATCGCCATTACAGCAAATTTCAGAAGTTTGTACCTATTTACAAGCTACGATTTCAAATCCAAATACAGATCAATACAATTACTATTATAAATTTTGGAATCTTTTTGCCAATAATAGTTTTCTAACTGGGGCAAATATGATTTTGTTTGATCCAGAAAATGTTGCAGGGCATCCGGCCTATTATCAGGCTCCAAGTTTTGATAAAAGTTGGATATCCGCCTCAACTCTAATCGCCAGATACCGACTTGGCGAATCGTTATTAGATGGTAAAAATAGAATTAGTGGAAACGCAACAATTATAACTCAAATTAATATTTCGACAGTTATAAAAACTACCAATATTATTTCTGTAGCAAATGACCCCTATATTCTTACTTCGGAATTGTGCAATGCTTTATTTGCGCAAAATCCAGATACTAGTAGGGTAAATCATTTTATGAATTCGTTTTTATTACAAGGATATGCCAATTACTACTGGACAAATGTTTGGAATGAGTATCTAACTACCGGGGTTAATACCGTAGTAGAATCAAGATTAAAATCATTGGTAACAAATATTTTGAGAGCGCCAGAATCTCAAATGTTTTAATACTGTACAACTATGAAAAGAAGAAATTTTATCCAACTTACCGCATCTGCATCTGCATTGTCTCTTTTGCCAACAGAAGTTTTTGCGCTTTTTAAATCGGCAGGAATGACAACTTGCCCGAATGTAAATGCTAAAAAAATTGTACTTATTCAATTGTCTGGTGCAAATGACGGATTAAATACTTTGATTCCTTTAAATCAATACGATACGTATGCTTCATTACGGCCCAATATAAAATTAAACAATGTAGGTGGCGCCAACGGCATTATTAACTTAGATTCTACTTTGCCCTTAGCAAATCAAGTTGGTCTTCATCCTTCATTAACAGGTTTTAAAAGTTTGTATGATAGTGGATTTATGAGAGTTATTCAAGGAGTGGGTTATCCATCTCAAGATAAATCTCATTTTAAATCTACCGATTTGTGGTTGACAGGTGGCGACGGAACCCAAGCAAATAATGCAATAGACAGCGGATGGATTGGTCGCTTTCTGGAGAGTTATTATTCTAATTTTTTAACAGCCAATTTTCCTCTTGGTATTCAACTAGGAAGCAGCGATAATTCATTGGGTTTTCATGGAGAAGTGGAGCATGGAATGTCAATTAACGTAAATGGTCAAGATCCATCAGGTTTTTTTTCTGTTATAGATGGACTTGGAGGTGCGGCACCAGCAAATATTCCTAACTCAGAGTATGGAAATTTAATACAATTTATTTTAGATAATGATAGCGAGACCAATATTTATGCCCAAGCTATTTCTACAGCTTTTAATAGCGGTTCTAATTCTTTAACGTATCCATCAACAAGTTTAGCAAATCAATTAAAAACCGTTGCCAAATTTATTTCTGGTGGTTTACAAACAAAGGTCTATTTGGTAAAAATAGGAGGTTTTGACACCCATGATGTTCAAGTTGCCTCAAGTGCAACTACTCATTTAGGAACTCATGCAAATCTGTTGACACAAGTTTCAGAAGCTATAAAATGTTTTATAACCGATTTAAATAATCAAAATTTAGGCGACGATGTAATTGCAGTTCCGTTTTCTGAATTTGGAAGGAAAGCGGGTGAAAACGGAAATTTAGGAACTGATCACGGAGAAATTGCACCTATGTTTGTTTTTGGAAAATCTATAAATCCTGGTGTTTCAGGAACAAATATTAATCTTTCGCAGGCAGTTTTAGCCAATAATTATCAAGTACAAACAGTTCAACACGATTACCGTCGCGTTTTTAGTACGATTCTTCAAGACTGGTTTGGAACAAGTAATCAAACGCTCGACTTAACATTTTATAATAATACAACCAATTCGGGCTTCGCCAATAACAAAGTTAGCAATCTGATTAAGTCCGCAAATACTGTTCCTCCAAGTTGTTTTACAAATGCATTATTGTCAACTAATGATTTTACGACTAGTTATGATATTGTAGTTTATCCAAATCCAACTGCCGAAACTATAAATATTAACTCAATTAACAATTCTATAAATGAAGTTTCTGTTTATTCTATAGACGGTAAATTAGTCGCAACTTATAGAAATCCATTGACTTCAGATAGTTATTCCATAGATGTTCAAAATTTAGCAACAGGAATTTATACCTTAAAAGTAGAGACCAATAATGGTAGTTTTACCAAGAAAATAATCGTTCGTAGATAATTTTAAATAACGTATCTTTTTATATTTACTCTTTTAAAAGTATCTTTGTGAAAAATTTATTTTAAATGAATTATTTTTCTTCCGATTTTAAATTAGGAATACTTGGTGGCGGACAACTCGGCAAAATGATGTTGTTTGATACTCGGAAATTCGATATTCAAACTTACGTTTTAGACCCAAGCGATGAAGCGCCTTGTAAAATTGCTTGCAATAAATTTTTTCAAGGAAATTTAATGGATTTTGAAACTGTTTATAATTTCGGAAAACAAGTCGATGTTTTAACTTTCGAAATCGAATTGGTCAACCTTGATGCTTTAGAAAAATTAGAAAGCGAAGGAATCAAAGTTTTTCCGTCTCCAAAAACCTTGCGATTGATTCAGAATAAAGGTATCCAGAAAGATTTTTATTCTCAAAATAATATTCCAACGGCTACCTATAAAAGATTTGAAAATTTAGATGCTCTAAAATCGGATATTCAAAATCTAAAATTACCTTTTGTATGGAAATGTACCGAATTTGGATATGACGGAACAGGTGTGAAAATCATCCGAACCCTTTCAGATTTAGATAATTTGCCAAATGTGGAATGTATTTCAGAAGAAATGATTCCGTTCAAAAATGAATTGGCGGTAATTGTTTGCCGCAATCCATCAGGTGAAATCAAAACGTATCCCGTCGTGGAAATGGAATTTCATCCCGAAGCAAACCAAGTGGAATATGTAATTTGCCCTGCGCGAATTGATGATAAAGTGGCGGAAAAAGCACGAGCAATCGCTTTAAATGTTTCCGAAAAATTCAATCACGTTGGACTTTTAGCAGTTGAAATGTTTCAAATTGAAAACGACGAAATCATTGTAAACGAAGTCGCCCCACGTCCGCATAATTCTGGACATCACACCATAGAAGCAAGTTACACATCGCAATTTGAAAACCATTTACGTGCCATTCTTAACTTACCTTTGGGAAATACCGATAGTAAAGTTGCGGGAATTATGGTAAATTTGGTTGGCGAAGAAGGTTTTTCGGGAGATGTAATATACGAAAATATAGAAACTATTTTGGGTTGGAATGGCGTAACGCCTCATATTTACGGTAAAAAACAAACGCGTCCTTTTCGAAAAATGGGACACGTAACCATCGTAAACCAAGACATCAATGTAGCTCGAAAAATTGCCGAAGATGTAAAGAATACAATTCGGGTAATAGCCCCCCAACCCCCGAAGGGGGTGCTTTAAACGCTTAAAAAAATAGTAACTAAAACCCTACTTTACCCCCAGTAGGAATTCCCCCATAGGGGGCTAGGGGGCTGATTATGAAAGTAGCCGTAATAATGGGAAGCATTTCCGACATGCCAATAATGCAAGAAGCAATTGACATTCTAAATGGTTTTGACATCGAAATCGAAGTCGATATTGTTTCTGCACACCGAACCCCCGAAAAACTGTTCGATTTTAGCAAAAACGCGCATCTTCGAGGCATTTCGGTTATCATCGCCGGTGCTGGTGGCGCTGCCCATTTGCCTGGAATGGTCGCATCCATGTCGCCACTTCCCGTAATCGGAGTGCCTATAAAATCAAGTAATTCAATTGATGGTTGGGATTCCGTTTTGTCAATTTTACAAATGCCAGGTGGTGTTCCCGTTGCAACTGTAGCTTTAAACGGAGCCAAAAATGCTGGAATTCTTGCCGCTCAAATCATCGGAACGCAAGACAAATGTGTTTTAGATAAAATCGTTTTTTACAAAGAAGGTTTGAAAGAATCGGTGAATAAATCTTCCGAAAGTTTAAAGAAATAACAGCTATTTTTTTTGGAGCTATTTCCCGCTCTTCATTGCAATCTTTTCTTTTTTAAAGAAAAAAAGAAAAGGATTTCCATTTCTATCGGGGCTAGCCCACAAAGGAAAGTCCGTCATTCAAGGTTTTTTTTGAACCTTGTTAGTATATTTCAAAAAAGAGAGCACAAATATTACATTGTCCGTAAAACCAAGTCTTTCCTGCAAGGTTTTTTTTTGAACCTTGTAGGTATATTTACAAAAAAACAAACACCAATAATACCTACAAGGTTTTAAAAACCTTGCAGGAAAAAAGAAAACTATTATGAGCATATTAACTCAATATTTCAACACAAAATACAACACCGCGCCCTTTTCTCAAATTAAAAATGAGGATTATCTTCCTGCATTTCAAGAAGGAATTGAATTGGCGAAAGCCGAAATCGACGCCATTGTAAACAATCCCGAAAAACCAACATTCGAAAACACAATCGAAACATTGGCATTTAGCGGAAATACTTTAGACCGAATTTCAAGTATCTTTTTCAATCTAAATTCTGCTGAAACCAGTGACGAAATGCAAAAAATCGCACAAGAAGTTTCGCCATTATTGTCCGAATTTGGAAATGATGTTCGCCTGAACGCTGCTTTATTTGCAAAAGTAAAAGCGGTATACGAACAAAAAGAAACTTTAAATCTAAACCCAGAACAAACCACGCTTTTAGATAAAAAATACAAAAGTTTCTCTAGAAATGGAGCTAATTTATCCGATGATAAAAAAACCATTCTACGAGAAATCGACAAAGAACTATCAAAATTGAGTTTGCAATTTGGCGAAAATGTTTTGGCGGAAACCCAAGCGTTTCAAATGCATCTTACTGATGAAAAAGATTTAGCAGGTTTGCCTGAAGGCACAATAGAAGCCGCTCATTCTTTGGCGAAAAGCCTTGAAAAAGAAGGTTGGATTTTCACTTTGGATCATCCAAGTTATATTCCATTTGTAACGTATTCCGACAATCGGGAATTGCGCAAAAAAATGGCAATTGCTTTCGGAGCGCGCGCTTTTCAAAATAATGAATTCGACAATCAAGAAATCGTTTTGAAAATTGCAAAATTTCGTTTCGACAGAGCGCAAGTATTGGGTTACGCCACGCACGCTCATTTTGTTTTGGAAGAAAGAATGGCTGAAAATCCAGAGAAAGTAAAAACATTTTCCAATGATTTATTGGCAAAAGCCAAGCCAGCAGCTCAAAAAGAATTTGCCGAATTGACCGCTTTCGCTAAAAAATTAGACGGAATTGACCAATTAGAAAAATGGGATGGCGCGTATTATTCTGAGAAATTGAAACAACAATTATTCAATTTAGACGACGAAACATTGAAACCTTATTTCCAATTAGAAAAAGTTTTAGACGGTGCTTTTACAGTAGCTCAAAAATTATACGGCATCACATTTGAAGAAATTTTCGACATTGATAAATACCACGATGAAGTAAAAACGTATGAAGTAAAAGATGAAGACAATCAATTAGTCGCCATTTTCTATGTTGATTTTTTTCCAAGAAAAGGAAAACGAAATGGTGCTTGGATGACTTCTTATAAATCGCAATATGTAAAGGACGGCATCAACGAAAGACCGCACATTTCAAACGTTTGTAAT
>JBILPJ010000116.1:0-7329 GCA_044373975.1 Flavobacterium sp.
ATCGTGATTTTGAGGAATTATGGTTCTTGCAGATTTTGCTTGAAGCAAAGTTTCTCTGATTCTATCTAAAAGTGCTTTTTCAGTTTGTGCTTCTTTATTTCCGGTTTTTGCGGCTCGATTTACTTTTTCTAAACGTTTTTCAACATTCTCTAAATCTTTTAGTTGCAATTCAATATCGATGGTTTCTTTGTCACGAATTGGGTTTACATTTCCATCTACGTGGATGATGTTATCGTTATCAAAACAACGCAAAACGTGGATAATTGCGTTACATTCTCTGATGTTTCCAAGAAATTGATTTCCTAAACCTTCGCCTTTGCTGGCACCTTTTACTAATCCTGCAATGTCAACAATATCAACAGTTGCCATTTGGACGCGTTCAGGTTTTACTAATTCCTCTAATTTAGTAATTCTATAATCAGGAACATTTACAACTCCTATATTTGGTTCGATGGTACAAAAGGGAAAGTTGGCACTTTGCGCTTTGGCATTTGATAAACAATTGAACAACGTTGATTTTCCAACATTTGGTAATCCTACAATTCCTGCTTTCATTATGGTTTGTTTTAAAGAGTGCAAATATAGGATTTATATCTTTTAATAAAAATTGTATAAAAAAATGATTAATGTTAACAAATCGTTAATAAAAAAGGCTAACTTGCTCATTATTCAAAACGTTTATAAACCTAATTAAATTAATTATGAAAAAAATTACATTTTTACTATTTTTTCTAAATGCAACTATTCTTTTTGCACAAGAGCAAGAGAAAAAAGCGGAGGAACTTCAAGAAGTTCAAATTGTAGGTTCTCGGAACACCAAACGAACAGTGGTGAATTCAGCCGTTCCGATTGACATTATTAATATGAAAGAACTCACGACACAAAGTGGGAAAATTGAAATTAATCAATTGTTGCAGTACATTGCGCCTTCATTTAATGCCAATAAGCAATCAGGTTCCGATGGTGCCGATCACGTAGATCCAGCATCTTTGAGAGGAATGGGACCCGATCAAACTTTGGTTTTGATTAACGGAAAAAGAAGACATCAATCTTCATTGGTTACTTTGTACGGTACTCGTGGTAGAGGAAATACAGGGACAGATTTGAATGCAATTCCGGCTACTTCGATAAAAAGAATTGAAATTTTGAGAGATGGAGCTGCTGCACAATATGGTTCTGATGCTATTGCAGGTGTAATTAATATTGTATTAAATGACAATGTTAATGAACTTACAGGAGCGATAACGTATGGCGCATTTAGTACAAATGCCCAAGGAACTTTTCTTCCTGGTACTGCAAATACTGCGGATTATACATTAGATCAAAATGGAAATGGAAATACGTATACCAAAAGAAAAGCATTTGATGGAAATACTGTAAAATTCGGACTTAACTATGGTGTTGCTATTGGTAAAGAGGGAGGTTTTGTTAATTTCACCACTGAATATTTCACAAAAGAAAAAGTACTTCGACCAGGTTTTGACTTCAGAAAAGGTTTTGGAGAAGCATCAATGGACAGTTATAATTTTACTGTAAATGCAGCAATTCCAATTTCTGAAAAAACTAAATTCTATGCTTTTGGTGGAAGAAATTACAGAGATACCGATGCGTATGCTTTTACAAGAAATAGTGGAAACGCCAATGTGGTAGAATCTTTTTATCCAGGTGGATATACTCCAAGAATTACGTCGATTGTTTTAGATAATTCACTTACAACAGGAATTACAACAGAAACGAATAGTGGTTGGAAAATTGATATTAGTAATACGTACGGAAAAAACCTTTTTCATTATACAATAAAAGGAACAATGAACCCCTCTTTATTGATGGCTTCTCCAACAGAATTTGATGCTGGTGGACATAGTTTGGCTCAAAACGTTTCTAATTTTGATTTCTCAAAAAATTACGATACGGTTTTAGGAGGAATGAATTTAGCTTTTGGTGCAGAATTTCGTACAGAAAACTTTATAGTTTTTGCTGGACAAGAAGCTTCATATACGACCTATGATGTGAATGGGCAACCAATCACTAACCCTGGAGTTCAAACACCTCCAATTGACCCTATTTCTGGAGATCCTAGACCAGGAAGCTCTCAAGGTTTCCCGGGTTATGGGCCTGATAATGTTGTTGATAAAAACAGAAGTAACTTATCTTTATATGTTGATACTGAATTTGATATCACAAAAAGTTTTATGTTAAGTGGAGCTGTTCGTTATGAAAAATACAGTGATTTTGGAAGTACGACTAATGGAAAATTAGCAACTAGATTAAAACTTACTGATCATATTAACTTACGAGGTTCTTTAAGTACAGGATTCCGAGCGCCTTCATTAGCGCAATCTTTTTATGGTTTGCATTTTACTAATATAAATGCAGCAGGGGCAACAGAAATTTTACTTTCACCAAATGACAGCCCTGTAACACGTTCTTTTGGAATTCAAAAATTGAAACAAGAAACAGCTGTCAATTCATCACTAGGTTTAACAGCAGCTTTCGGAAGTTTTACTGCTACAGTTGATGGTTATATGATTAATGTAAAAGACAGAATTGTGTTAACAAGCTATTTTGACGCTTCAAGCCAAGGATTAGGAGTTGATCAAGCACAGTTTTTTGCAAATGCAGCAGATACAAAAACGGTTGGTTTAGACATTGTTCTTGCTTGGAAAAAGAAAATTGCCAACGCTACTTATGGTGTGACTCTTGTTGGGAACATCAATGATATGAAAATTGACAAAGTTAAAAATGGTGCTTTAGATGCTGAAACTTTTTTCGGAAAAAGAGAACAAGCTTTTTTATTGGCATCTGCTCCAAAAAACAAATTTGGGTTAAATCTTAACTATTCACGTAGTAAATTTGATTCAGGATTGGCATTCACTCATTTCAGTAAAATAGTTTTGATTGACTATGCTGGATTGGACAATGTTTATAACGCAAGAATAAATACTGATTTAACATTTGGATACAAAATGACAAATCATTTGAAATTAACATTAGGGAGTAACAACCTTTTAAATGTATATCCAACGAAACAAGATGAATCAGGTAACACTGAAGCAGGTGGATATTGGGATGCTGTTCAAATGGGCTTCAACGGAGCGTATTATTATGCAAGATTAGGATTTAATTTCTAATAATAATTTAACTTAAAACACAAAAAAATCCTGAATTTAAATTTCAGGATTTTTTATTTAATGCTATTTTGATAATTATTCGTTATGCAAAAAAGCTTGTCTGTTTAGTAGCGTTTCCTCACTTTCAACGTGGTTGTCATCAGGAATACAGCAGTCAACGGGGCAAACCGCAGCGCATTGTGGTTCGTCGTGAAAACCTTTACATTCAGTGCATTTCCCAGGAACAATATAGTAAATATCATCTGAAATTGGAGTTTGAGCAGCATCTGCATCCACTTCAGTTCCGTCAGCTAAAATTACTTTTCCTCGAATTTTCGTTCCATCCTTATATCTCCAATCGTCTGCACCTTCATAAATTGCAGTATTTGGACATTCTGGCTCACAAGCGCCACAATTAATACATTCATCTGTTATTATTATTGCCATTTTATTTTGCTTTATGCGTTAAGCTCAAAGCTGTAAGCCTAAAGCTTACGGCGTGTTGCCTATTGCAGATAATTATCTTATTTTTGCACAAAATTACGCCCAAAACTATTCATAAGCAAATCAATATGACTTTAGAACATAAAAAAAATATTTTCGTTGCACTTGGGACGTTTCTATCTCAATTTTCAGAAATTGAAAACATAAAAAAGGAATCGGTATTAAATAATAATTTGTTTTTTGATCGCTTTATTGATTTAATAAAATTATCACAATCTCACAACGGCTGGTACACGAATGATAATGTTTATTTTGCTGTTCAATCTTGGGCGGAAGCATTGACAATTGACAACTTAAATCAATGGTTGGACGCTTATGATTTTAACGATGTAGATTCTAAAACGGTCGGACTGATATTGGCAGGAAATATTCCATTGGTTGGTTTTCACGACTTTATTTCAGTGTTGCTTTCGGGACATAAAGTATTGGTGAAAACATCTTCAAATGATCAGCATTTATTACCTTTTTTAGCTGAGTATTTAATTTCAATTGAACCAAAACTTGCAAATTACATCACTTTTGTAGAAGGTAAATTAGAAGAATTTGATGCTGTAATTGCAACAGGAAGTAATAATACGGCGCGATATTTTGAATTTTATTTCAAAGACAAACCTTCTATTATTAGAAAATCAAGAAATTCAGTTGCTGTCTTAAATGGGCAAGAAACCAAAGAGCAAATGATTGCTTTAGGAGAAGATGTGTTCCGCTATTTTGGTTTGGGATGCAGAAATGTTTCTAAAATATTTGTTCCGAAAGACTATAATTTTGATGCTTTTTTTGGTGGAATGTTTCCCTATCAAGATGTTATCAAATATGAAAAATACATTAATAATTACGATTATAACAAGGCAGTTTTCCTGATGAGTAATTTTAATTTGTTGGATAATGAATTTCTAATTATCAAAGACGATAACAGTTATGCTTCGCCAATTTCGAGTGTGTTTTATGAATATTATGAAAACATTGAAAATATAAAACTACGTTTACAAGCTGATAATGAGCAAATTCAATGCATTGTCTCAAATGATTTAATTGAAAATAGTGTTGCATTTGGACAAACTCAAAAACCAAATTTATGGGATTATGCAGACAATGTAGATACTATAAAATTCTTAATTACATTATAGCGTATCAAATTCGCAAATAACGATGCTAACGAAAACGATTTTGTTAATAAAACAATATAACTATTTGGATATTATTAATCGTTTTTAGTTTCCTATTTCCGAAATTTGTAGCTTAATTTTTTTGAACACAACAATTACAATGAAAAAACATAACTACAGCGCAGGACCTTGTATTTTACCACAAGAAGTTTTTGAAAAATCTGCAGCAGCGATTTTAAATTTCAACAATTCGGGTTTATCCCTTTTGGAAATATCTCACAGAAGCAAAGATTTTGTAGCTGTAATGGATGAAGCGAGAGATTTGGCTTTGGAATTATTAGATTTGAAAGGAAAAGGATATCAAGCGTTGTTTCTTCACGGAGGAGCAAGTTTAGAATTCTTAATGGCTCCTTATAATTTAATGAAAATAGATGGAAAAGCAGCCTATCTTGATACAGGAACTTGGGCTTCGGCAGCGATAAAAGAAGCTAATTTATTTGGAGAAACTGTTGTTGTAGCTTCATCTAAAGATCAAAATTACAATCATATTCCAAAAGGATATACTGTTCCCGAAGATGCTAGTTATTTTCACTGCACGAGTAATAATACCATTTTTGGAACTCAAATGAAATCATTTCCAAATGTTTCAATTCCTGTAGTTTGCGATATGAGTTCGGATATTTTTTCAAGAGTTTTAGATTTTTCAAAATTCGATATTATTTATGCTGGAGCTCAGAAAAATATGGGTCCTGCAGGAACTACTTTAGTGGTTGTAAAAGAAGAAATTCTTGGAAAATCAGGACGTGTAATTCCAAGTATGTTGGATTATGAAAAACATATTAAAGCAGAAAGTATGTACAATACGCCAGCTGTTTTCCCTGTTTATGCCTCTTTATTGACATTGCAATGGTTGAAAAAATTAGGTGGAATTGCTGCTATAGAAAAATTGAATAATGCGAAGGCAGAATTATTATATACAGAAATTGACAGAAATCCTTATTTTAGAGGAGCTGCAAATGTTGAAGATCGTTCGAATATGAATGCCGTTTTCTTGTTGGAAAATGAAGCACACGCTACTATTTTTGACACTTTGTGGAAAGAAGCTGGTATTTCGGGATTGCCGGGTCACCGTTCTGTGGGCGGTTACAGAGCTTCGATGTACAATGCACTTCCTATAGAAAGTGTTCAGGTTTTAGTTGATGTGATGCAGGATTTTGAGAGCAAAGTATCGGAAATGAATTTCTAAGAAAAGGTTAATCGGTGAAAAGGTTAATCGGTTAATCGGAGGAATGGTTAATCGGGAAACAAGGTTAATCGGTTAATTGTTAATTTGGTTAATCGGAGGAAAAGGTTAATCGTTGAATCGGATAAAGGGTTAATCGGAGGAATCATTAAAGGATACTTTTAGGAATTATCAAATTAATCAATAATTCTGTTATTAATCTGAATTTCGATTCAACGACTTTACGATTCAACAAATCAACAATTCAACGATTCAACAAATAAACGATTCAACAAATAAACGATTCAACAAATAAACAATTAAACAAAACAACATTATAATGAAAATATTAGCAAATGACGGAATTTCTAAAAGTGGAATTTTAGCTTTAGAAAAAGGTGGTTTTGAAGTAATTACTACAAAAGTTGCGCAGGAACAAGTTGCGAATTTTGTGAACGAAAATAACGTGAGCGTGGTTTTAGTTCGTAGTGCAACGAAAGTTAGAAAAGATATTATTGACGCTTGTCCGGGATTGAAAATCATCGGAAGAGGTGGAGTAGGTATGGATAATATTGATGTTGACTATGCAAAAAGCAAAGGGATTAGTGTAATAAACACGCCTGCCTCTTCATCAGAATCGGTTGCGGAATTAGTTTTCGCACATTTATTTTCGGGTGTTCGATTTTTGCATGATTCTAATAGAAATATGCCTTTGGAAGGAGATTCTAATTTTGAAGGTTTGAAAAAAGCGTACGCAAATGGAATCGAGTTGCGAGGAAAAACTTTGGGAGTTGTAGGAATTGGTCGCATTGGTCAAGCTACTGCAAAAATGGCTTTAGGATTAGGAATGAAAGTTATTGCTGCTGATAGTTTTATTGAAAAAGTAGATGTTTCAGTGGTGTTTTTTGATGGTCAATCAATTACGACTACAATAGTTTCTCAATCATTAGATTCGGTATTCAAAGAATCAGATTTTATCACTTTGCACGTTCCTGCCCAAGATGGATATATTATTGGAGAAGCAGAATTTGCAATTATGAAAACGGGAGTTGGAATTGTAAATTGTGCCCGTGGCGGTGTAATTGATGAAGTTGCCTTAGTAAAAGCCTTGGATAGCGGAAAGGTTTTGTTTGCTGGTTTAGATGTTTTTGAAAACGAGCCAACGCCAGAAATCACGATTTTGATGAATCACAAAATTTCATTAACACCTCATATTGGTGCTGCTACATTGGAAGCGCAAGATAGAATTGGAACTGAACTCGCTTCACAAATTATAAGTTTATTGAAGAATTAAAGAAGTTTTTTTCTTTAAATCATTTCATTTAAATGTAAATGCATCTCCAACTGAGGTGCATTTTTTGTTTGATTAAGAAGCTGTTTTGGTGAT
>JBILPJ010000018.1:0-19344 GCA_044373975.1 Flavobacterium sp.
CGAATGTAAAACTCAGAAAAAAAGGAGTTTGTTTTAACTTTAATTCGTTTGGATTTAGTAGAAAGTAAAAAGTTGGAATTGCAAATGTTAAAGCTAAGAAAATGGGATTTCTTTGAATTAAAAAATTCAGATTCACAGGAATAATTGTCAGAAAAGTTCCAAAAGAAATCGCAGTGATTGTTGGTATAAAATATTCTGAACTGGTGCATTTTCGCATCAACCAAAAAAGCAACATTGAAAGTAGAATTGCTTCAAAAACTCCCATCGATTGTAGTGCAATTTCGGGACTTACATCGAAGATTTTAGCATAAAAATTTGTATAAGCCAATTCTCCGAGTAGATTATTATTTGGAAAAAACCAATTTTGTCGGTCTAAATTAAACATTGCTTCCAAATCATTATTCCAACTATTTGAAAGTAAATACAAATCATATTTTAGGAAATAAAATCTACCGAAAAAAGTAATAATTATTACAAAAGCGAATAAAAAATAGAGCAATAGATGATTATAATTATTTAATTCTTTTTTTTTTAAGGAAAATAAGGACTTTAAAGAGTGATTAAATTCGATTTTTTTTAGTCTTTTTATTAGTGCTGTTTTTATTTTTAAATTGAAATAAATAAATGGATTTTTCAAGTTTTGAATACCAATTAATTCAATAATAATTAATAGTGCGAGGATGAAAAGTGTGTTTAATAAATCGAAAATATTTAATTGAACCGTGATGAATATTACAATACCGAGAATTGCGCCGTATTTGAACCATTGCAGCACGACAAACTCAACAAAATTGTTGGAAGGTGATTTGTTGATCCATTTTTTATTGATTAAATATAAAAACAGAAACATAACAAAAAATCTTAAAAAGCCAAGTACTATTGAATTTGACAGTATCATAAATTGAATTATTTAATAAATTTCGGCATCGTTTGAAGGTTTATATTTCCTATAAAATAGTCAAATCTTGATGGTTTAATTCTTTTTTCAATGGCATTTCTAAGCGGAATTGTATTGGCATATTCAATGAGAAGAATTGGCAAATTGTATTGTTTTTTTACAGCTATTAATTTACTCAAATAGATTTCGCATTCCATTTCGTCTCTTAATTTATAGGATTTGTCATCGAAAGTATAATTGCTTGCTACAGATTCAAAAACCACAGAATCAATAAATTGAACCGTTTCATTAATCAACTCCAAACCAGAATTTTGAATTAATATGTGATTAAAATAGTCCGTTTTTATCTTTTTTATCAATTGTATTACATATGATTTTTGATTTGATTGAGGTCCAAAACTTGAAAAATTATCAATATTATCAAGAAATAATCCGTCGTAACCAAATGCTAACGTGTTATCAACCATTTTCATAAGTATTTCTATTGTTTTTTCTGATTTCAAATTCAAATAATGACTATTCCAAATGTCATTTTTTCCAGAAAAATCAGATTGAAATTCTTGAAAATAAGCCGAATTAGCATTAATTTCCCCCAAACTGATATAGGCAACCACTTTCTCGTTTTGAGATTTAATTCTCTGAACCTCATAAAAAGTGTAATATTTAGATTCCAAAATCACATAACTAAAGCCTTTTATGGATTCTGGTTGCAATCTTCCATAGCAAACGAATACAGAATTTTTGTTAATTACATTTCCAAATGCATCAGAAACGAGCAATGTTGGCAAGACGTACAATATGATTTTAATAAGCTGCATAATAGAAATAGTCTAATTTGTTAAGAAAGTTAAGTGTTGCTTTCAGGGTAATTGCCATAAAAACAATTGCGCCAACTAATAATCCGAAAACGCTGTATTCATAGGATATAAAACGGCTACAAAAAAATCCAATAAAACCATTTGTAAAAAGTGCAATTATTATAGCTTTCAAAGGCATTGACGGCTGACTTAATGTAAATAAATAGAGGGTATTCAACATTCCCCAGGCTAAAAAAACATAGCCAATTCCTCCAATAATGCTGACTTTTATACTTATTAAATCCAACGCTTCTTTGAAATGTGCCCTATATCCCCAATTGGAATTCAGTACATTATAGATTAAAATAAATATCAAAAAGGAAGTTATTATGAGTAGGAAAACGTGTTGCCAATACATTATTTTTAACTTTAAATTAAATCTTTTTGGGGTTTTATAACTTGTGTTTTTTTGTTCAATATCTAAAAATTTACTGAAAGAAGCCACTCCAAATTCCAACACTCCGGAAAGCAAAAGGAATACCAAAATGGCAATATCCATTCCTAATTCGTAGTTTTTTTCGAAGTAAACAATGTATGGTAATTGCCCATTTTTAGTGGAAGACCAAGCTAAAATTCTATCCGTGAAAATAAATAAATACAAGCCTAAACCGTAAAAAAAATATTGGTAATTGTGATACAGAAATACATTTGGCTTGACCTCAATATTAAAATTTGTTTTTGCCTTTTTAAGTAGTTTTTTGAAAAATAAATCTAAATATATTTTTGAAATAATAATTGCGGAAATGATACCAATCCAATGTGTAAAATAGATTGATAAATTTGTTTGGGTTTTTAATAAAACAGCTATTAAAGTTCCCACAAAAATGGAAAATGAAATTACCCAACGTTGCTGAATGGTGTGTAAAGGCGCTAAAAGCAGCAGTAAAGTGCCAATCAAAAATGCATACGCAAAAACTATAAATAATACTCTAAATGGATATAAATGGAAGAAAAAGTTGCACATAAAAACTGATATTAAAACAAAGAATAAAGCTATAATTCCAATATTAAGAAGGTAATTTACAGCACTTTTTGTCATTTTAAAATCATCGTGATGCCAGTAAAAAGAAGCTTGCCGACCAATAACTTGAACAAAACCACCAGTTGCAACCAATCCAATTACAACTCCCAAAACCACAGCAGTTGATTGCACTTGGTTGAATCCGACAAAAGTCCACAAAGAATATCCAAAAAAAACGATTGCTAAAATTTGCAAAAACACAGGCAGTAAATGAAACAATCCCAAAGGAAAATAATGTAAAAAAATTTTAGTTTTTACCCACAAATAATCTGAAATTTGAATGATATCAGGATTTGTTTTTGTGACGGCTTGTTCTTTAGTATTTTTGGCTCCTCTGTGTTCTTCAGAAGTAGATAATTCTTGAAAAATAATATCTGCAAGAAAGCGAATTGATGGTACGCCAAAATCTATTTCCGTATCCTTATTTCTAATTCCCAATGATTCTATTGTTGCCATAACTACTTTATTGCTAACAGGTTTGCCTATTTTTTCTCTGATTGAAAGTAATAGTGAGCGGGTATTTTCTTTGTGATTTTCCATATTAATTTAGGAACAAAATTTAATTTTATTTCATTTACGATGCCTCCTGGTGTGCTTCTAATTCAAATACTTCAGGTGTTTCAATTTCAATTCTTTTTGGTGCTAAAACACTTTCGTAAGCATTTTCATATTCAGAAATAAACTTTTCAATAGTGAAATTATCAAGAATTTTTTTTCTTGAATTGATTCCCATTTGAGTTCGTAACGCATCATTTTTCAATAATTCGATTACTTTATTTCCAATATCTACATAATCTTTTGGCTTACAAATAAAACCGCAATGTGCATCTAAAGCTTCCGAAACTCCGCCAACATCTGTTGCTACCACTGGGATTCCGCAACTCATAGATTCTAATATCGTATAAGGAAAACCTTCGGAAATTGAGGTTAATATTGAAATATCACCCTCCGAAAAGATTAAATTAGGTTTGTCGTGAAAACCAGCTAAAATGAAATTATTATTCAAACCTAATTCGTGAATCAAGTTTTCACATTCTAAAGTATATTCTGGAACCGCATTATTATCGCCGTAAACCAAATATTTTATGTTGGGAATTTCCATTTTTACAATCGCGCAGGATTTTATCATTGTAATAATATCTTTCAATTCAAAAATTCTAGCGGCAGCAACAACTGTTGGAATTCCAATTAAATGTTCAGGTTTTGGAACTGGTTTAAATAATTCGTGATCAATTCCATTATAAATAACTTCTATATTTTTGGGATTTGCACCGTATAATTTCTCCCAAATAATATTAAATTTATTGACCGATAAAATCAAATCTGCCTTGTGATAGACTAATTCTGTTACGCATTCCGAAAGTTTTATCAAGAACTTTTTCAGAAAAAAAGAATATTCAGATGAATTGATTGCCAACAATCTTTCGCGAATAAAAACACCGTGTTCTGTAGCAATTATAGGCGTTCCGTATTTATATTTCAATATTAAAGCAGGAATTACAGGAAATCCAGAAATTGTTAAATGCGAAATATCAACTTTTGGAATATCGATAGATAAAGGAATTAAAAATCGATAAAGCCAACGCATTCCAACAGTTAAATCATACAAAGAAACATCTTCATCATTCTCATTTTCAATTACTTCTGTAACAATATGGCAAAATGAATTCCATATTATACTGCTTTTCATCGTTTTTTTATAATCGTTTTCCTGAAAAAATTGCCACATTTCAAAAAAGGTCATATCAAAGTCTTCTCGATTTCTCGTTTCTGTATAAATGGAAGTGATAAATCTTTCAAAAATGGGTAAGAAAACCTCTAATATTTGCAGTTCATTGTCATTTTCTTTTCGCTCCGCAAATTCAAAAAAAGGACTTCCATAATTTATAAGTTCCTGTGGTTCCAAAGGCGACCAAAGTGGTACTTGAATAACCTCTTTTACGTTTTCACTTAATTGGTATTTAGGTTTTAATTCAAGATTGGCATTTATAGAATAAAGGGTATAATCGACGTTTTTTATTTTATTGCACAACATATCAGCCCAAGTGGAAACTCCCCCGCCGTTAAAAGGATAAGTACCTTCTAATATCATTAAAACTGAGTATTTTTCTTTCACATTCATAACTGTTAAAAAACATATTTTACAGAAAAGAAGTGTTATTTATGAATAAAACGTAGTCTTTAGTGTATGTTTCCTAACAAATATAATTTGATAAAAGTGTGGCAAAAAATTGTTCTGATTAAAGAAGTATTTAAACGACAAAGTACTTAAAATTGACATCTTAAGTACTTTGATTTATTTGAAGAAATAGCGTTCGTTTTTAAAACTAATCGAAAAGTGCTTCTCGTATTTTTTTTCCTATTAATAGGTTTAATTTAATTTTATAATCGTCAACCAGCCATTCTCGGTAATTTTTTGAGCAATGACTCAAGCAAGTTGAATAGCGTTTCATTCGACATTCAATATCATCGTGAAGTTCACGGGCTAAAACTTTTGCTTCTTTTAAATCTTCAGAATTATCAACGCACATTGAAGCGTGTTGTTCCAACGATTTATCCAAGACGATTTTAGAACGTAAATTCTGAGCAATTATTTTTTTGTGTTCGTCGTCAACATCAAAAGTTACAACGGCTGTATTTTTGAATTTCTCTCTTAATTCTGGTGGCATTTGATATTTGAAAAAAAGTTCGATTTCTTCATCATCACGAAGATTTTCAAGATAAAATTCTGGTGACTTAAATATATGTTGCCAATCAATTGGTGCACTCCAAAGTCCGAATCGAGCGGCATTATTTCCCAAATCAATTACGTTAAACGTGTTTTTATTTGGTAATTTTCTTGAACCACGACCAATCATTTGATAATATAATGTCAATGATTTTGTAGCTCTATTTAGAATTATGGTTTCCACGGTAGGCTCATCAAATCCAGTTGTCAAAATCCCAACAGAAGTCAAAATTGCATCTGGGGTTTTCTTGAACCAACTCAAAATATCCTTGCGTTCTTCAGGACTACAAGTATTATCCAAGTGGCGAATAATATATCCAGCTTCTCTAAAAGTTTCATAAACAAACAAGGAAGTATTGATTCCATTATTGAAAATCAAGGTCTTTTTACCCAACGATTTTTCGGTGTAGGCGTGAAGTAATTTTTCCTGCATCACCATATTAGAATACAAATCATCAGACGATTTTACGGTATAATCACCGTTAATTCCAACTTTTAACGACGTTAATCCCACATCATAACTATAGGTAATTGCTTTAGCAAGAAAACCTTTGTCAATTAAAGAGGCAATTGTATCGCCAACAATCAACTCATCATAATTTTCGTTCATTGGCAATTTCACATTAGAACTCAATGGCGTTGCGGTAACACCGAGAATAAATGCGTTTGTAA
This sequence comes from Flavobacterium sp., assembly GCA_044373975.1. Lineage (GTDB taxonomy): Bacteria > Bacteroidota > Bacteroidia > Flavobacteriales > Flavobacteriaceae > Flavobacterium. Next base: position 6,177 of record JBILPJ010000018.1, read on the forward strand.
ACGAACTTAATAATTTTCTGAAGGAATTGTAATGCGCTTCATCAATAATCACCAAACCGATATTATCTAAATGTAATTTTTCATCATTGATACGGTTTTTCAATGTTTCAACCATTGCCACAAAACAAGAAAAATCATTTTGATCTGGTAATTCTTTAATTTTGCTGTTTATGATTTTATTTTTCACATCAAAACCCTTAAGCATTTTTGAAGTTTGCTTACACAATTCGATGCGGTGCGTTAAAACAACTACTTTTTTGTCGTGTTTGGCGATATATTGTCTGACAATTTCAGAAAATATAACAGTTTTTCCACCGCCAGTAGGCAATTGATATAATAAATGATGGTTTTTAGGGGCGTTGTCTAATCGTTCAAAAATAGCGTCAATGTCGCCTTGTTGATACCCATAAAGTTCTTTTTTATCTTCAATTTCAATTTCTAAGTCTTTATGTGGCATTTTTTTAATTATGATTTTTGCAAAAATACACCTAAAAAAGGGTTATTCAAGCATTAATAAAGTATAAATCATAACTATTTTTAATATTCAAATCTTTCAATTATTGCATTGAACTCAAAAATATTAAACCATTCTTGAGATTCTGCTTCGGTTCTAATGGCTTCCACCCTATTTTTGAACTCATATAAAACGCCATTTGCAATCATAAAACTAATTGCTTGCTCGAAAGAATTAAGTAAACTTTTATAAAATAATTCTTGTTTAATGTCTTTTTTAGACGAAAAAGTTTGAGCAATTTCGATAGAATACAACATTACATCAGCAATTATAAATGGATCAACGCCCAACATTATAAAGTGTTTTATGAATTTCTGAGCAACAGACCGTCTTGCTTTAGGTCTTTTGCCACGGATAGGGAAATATTCATTGGAAACTTTGAGTTTACAATCTTGAACCAATTTATTCTCATTTGGATTAAAAACAAAATTATAATAGGTTTTCACAGGAAGAAACTTGTCATATAATGCTATGATTTGCTCTTCTAATTGCTGTTTATCGAGTTCGTTTAGGTATTTTTTTAAATCTCGTTTACTCATATAGTGTTGTAATTATTACAAAAGTAAATTACTTTTTAATTCTTTTGATATTAATCAATGATAATCGTTAATTTTGTATTTTTAAATTTATAAATCAAATGCTAAAAACTTTCAAAATCATCGCTATCCTTGAAGGAATTTCCTATATAGTATTATTTTCAAATATGCTTTTTATAAAACCAAATGATTTCGTTTTATATCACAAATTATTGTATCCAATTGGAATGTCTCACGGTGTACTTTTTATCGGTTATGTTGCGTTGGCAATTTTATTAAAGAAATCTCAAAATTGGAATTTTATCAGTTTGGGTTTCATATTATTAGCATCGCTACTTCCTTTCGCCACCTTTTTCATTGAAAAAAGATACTTAAAAAATGCATAAATTAATAGAAAATATATTTGGATGGTGTGAGCCGCTTCTGAAAAGTTGGGGAATGGATTCTTCGATGGCTTCTTACCTAAATATTATTGTCAATAGTGTCATTTTATGTATTTTAGCTTATTCTATCTATTTAATTTTCAGAATAGTATTGGTAACTGTAATGATTTTCATTGCAAAAAAAACCAAAACTAAATTTGATGATTTATTAGTTTCAAATAAAACAGCAAAATATATTGCTCATTTAATTCCGTTGTTATTCATCTATAAATCGGTGCCAATTATTTTAAATGATTTTCAATATTGGGAAACTATTTTCGGAAAATTAGTTGGTGTTTATATTGTTTTATTGGTACTTTGGATAATCAAAACTGTTTTTAATGCCTTGCGAGATCATCTAAAACAAACACCGAAATACAGCGACAAGCCAATAGACAGTTACATTCAGGTAATTATGATTGTGTTTTGGATTTTTGGCGCAATTATTATCGTTTCCGAAATTTTTGATATTGAGACCCAAAAACTACTAGCCATTCTTGGTGCTGCTTCAGCAATTATAATCTTAATTTTTCGAGATACAATTCTAGGTTTTGTGGCAAGCGTTCAAGTTTCGTTGAATGATATGGTTCGAATTGGCGATTGGATAACATTTGACAAATTTGGTGCCGATGGAGATGTAATCGAAATTAATTTAGCTACCGTAAAAGTTAGAAATTTTGACAATACAACGACAACAATTCCAACCTATAGTATGATTTCTGATTCCTTCAGAAACTGGCGTGGAATGTTGAATTCAGACGGAAGACGAATTAAACGACACATTCTGATTAAGGCGAATAGCATTCGATTTATGAATGAAAGTGAGCTTGAAAATTTGAAGAAAATTCAATTGATAAGTTCCTATATTGTTCACCGTCAGGAGGAAATTGAGAAATTTAATTCTAAAAATAGTATTGATAAATCAATTGCCATAAATGGTAGAAACCTAACTAATTTTGGATTGTTTAGAAAATATATCACACAATATCTTCACAATTATCCAGGTTTAAATCAAGATATGATTTTGCTTTGCAGACAATTGCAACCTACGCAAAACGGAATTCCTTTAGAAATTTATGCGTTTTCAAATGACAAGAAATTTGAGAATTACGAATATATAATGGCAGATATTTTCGATCATGTCTTTGCTTCTATTAAATATTTCGACTTAGAAATTTTTGAGTTATCTTCAAATTTAGATGAGAAAAATATATCTGAATAGTTTATTTTAATCGGTCACTAATAAATTCAATTTCTGTTTTTCCGTGAGGTTGTGGCTTTCCATCGGCACCAAGACTTACCATTGTGGTCGATTCAATTGTGATAATTGTTTCTCGAGTCATCATATTTCGAGCTTCACATTGTAATGTTAATGATGAAAATCCAAATTTTACCACATCAATTCCAATTTCGATAATATCGCCTTGTTTTGCAGAACTTCTAAAATTAATCTCCGACATGTGTTTGGTAACAATCCTTGTGTTTTCTAATTGTATAATGGAATAAAGTGCTAATTCTTCATCAATCCAAGCCAATAATTTACCCCCAAATAGTGTTCCGTTAGGATTTAAATCTTCTGGTTTAACCCATTTTCGTGTGTGAAATCTCATATTAGATATTTTTGCAAAATTAATGAATTAAAATGAATTTTATTTTTTTGTATCCCATTATTAATGCATTAAATTAAGGCACTATCTTTAAACGGTTAACAATTGTTACTTCATGATTTTTTAAAAAATTAAAATAATCAGTTTAAAAAACATGTTATTTAAGAGTTAAATGTATTACTATTTAGTACTTTAAGTGTATTTATTTGGAAAATAATAAATTATTTTAAAAAAAAAATTATAGATTTGCACCAAATAAATTAAAATCCCTCGTTTTATGAAAAAAATTATTTTCTTATCAATTGTATTTTTAGTTAATGTAAGCTCTTATAGTCAAACTGACAAAAAAGAAACTAAAAAAACAGAAAAACCAACAGAAAAATACACTTTTAACAAGTGGACTCTTGAATTAAGTTCAGGTCAAAGTAAAGGAAATAACCCTTATACTACGGGGTACTTTTCGAGTGATTCAAATAAAAAATTAGGAACTTTCAAGTTCAATAATTTTAATTTAGGAGTACGTTATATGTTTAGTCCTAAATTTGGTATCAAGCTTGGTTTAAGTTCTGATAAATTTGATAATTATTCGGCTTCATCAAGTAAGAAGTTTGAAACACAGCAATATCGAATTGATTTTCAAGGAGTTATAAATGCTGCAAGATTATTTAATATTGAAGATCAATTAGGTAGATTTGGTTTCCTTTTACATGGAGGAGTTCAATTAGCAAGATTTACACCAAAATTAGATACAGGTTATGATCCTATTGGTGGTGATTCAAATTACAATGTAACTGAAAATAACATTGGTGTAATTTTTGGAATAATGCCAACATTTAGAATTACAAATAAATTTGCCGTTACTTTTGACTTCAGTATGCTAACTAATTATAGACAGCATTTAGCATGGGACGGACATAGCTCTGCTTCAAGTAATAACCTTAGTGGAAGAATGACAAATGCTTCTTTTGGTATAAATTATTCTTTTGGTAAAGAAACGCTTCATGGTGATTATGGAGTGATTGAAAACGCAAAACTAAATGAAAAAATTGATGCTCTTGACAAACGTATTGGAGAAGTAGAAACGTTGATGAACGATTCTGACAAAGATGGTGTTCCTGATTATTTAGATGCAGAAAACAACTCAATGACCGGTGTTGCAGTTGATACTAAAGGAAGAATGGTTGATTTAAATAACAATGGTATTCCTGATGAATTAGAAAGATATTTATCAAATAATTATATTGATAAATCACAAATAAATACCTCAACTATTAATGAAAATTTGATAAAAAAATTAATAAATGATGGTTTTGTAACTACTTATTTTGAAACAAATAAATCAAAACCAACTGATGTATCTACTGAAGGAATTGATTTCATTTTAACTTATTTAAGAAATAATCCATCAAGTTCTGTAGAAATTATTGGAAATGCCGATGAAGTTGGTTCAGTTAATTATAATAACAAATTAGCACTAGACAGAGCAAATAATGTTAAAAATACCTTAGTTAAGGCAGGAATAAATGCTTCAAGATTAAATGTGGTTTCTAACGGTGAAGACAAATCTGTAGATTCTTCCTCAAAAGAAGCTAAAAATTTAGTGAGAAGAGTGACATTTCGAGTTAAATAATATTTTATAAATAACTTTTAATCCGTTGTAGCAATACAGCGGATTTTTTTTTTACCTTTAAATAAAAAAAATGAGTGTTAGAAATCAATTCATAAAAGAATTTCGAGGAGAAGCGTTAGGAGCAATTACTTATGAAACTTCATCGGAGGAATACTTTCAAAATCAAATACTTCGCCCGATTTTAAAACTACAAAATGACCTTTTTATTGAAATTTTTAAAAATTATATTATAAAAAGCAAAGCTAATTTTGAAACTTTCACTGTTGATAAAAAAATGAAATTCATAGAAAACAGCATTCAAAACGACATGAAATTCCGAAGTTTGCTAAATGGAATTGTAATTGGTTTTTTCACTATCGATGACTATATGCTGTATTCTAAAAATGCCTCTGCCCTAAACAAACGAATTGCTACAATGGTAATAGAACGACTGAAAAGCCAGATTCAGTTGTTTGATTTGGGATGATAATAGTTTTGTTAATTTAAATAATAAATGACTAAACTTAATATTTCGCTTGGAACTAAAACTGCTATAATTACTTTTTACGAATTATTGTGAGAAAAGGTACTATCGGGGATATTACTTTTTACAAAACCCAAGACGGACATTTGGCAAGAGAATATTTGCTTCTTCTTTGACATATTCAAAAGTATCTTTGAACCATTCAAAAATTTGTTCATTAGTGATAATATTATCTAGCAATGTAAAATCTAAATCTTCTGAAAATCGATAGCCAGCGAAATATACTTTTTTAAGAACGGTTCCGCCTTTAAACACAATGATTTTTGAAAGTTGTTCGTGTTGTGCAATGCCTTTTAATATCCATGACAATATGTAATCCTTTTCGATTTGTTGGTCGCGAACTTCAACTTCTCGCGCTTTATTTTGTATTTCTCCTGGTTTGATCATGAGTAAATGGCAGACTTAATTGTTTCGGTTTCTAAATTTTGTTGAATGCTCCAACGGCTTATCATTTTACCCGATTTGGGAAGTTCCGTATCAAGTAGTACATAAGAGGCTGTTTTTAAACTCCATAATTCTTGAACGATTTCGTTTTCTATTTCCAGCATTTCTAATAGAAATCCCAATCGTTTGATGACTGCTTGGGATTTGAATTTTATAATGTATTCCAAGAGTTTTTTATAATTAATTTGATTGCGTGTTTCGTGAATTGCTTTTGCAATTTCTACAATACCACCTGCATAGTCTGGTTTGAATAGACAATCTACTATTGTTTTTTCTAAATCGGAACATTGTACTTTATTGAAATCATCAATCCATATTTTCTTTTCTCCGAAGAAATGGTTTTCATTGTGGTAGATGAACTGGAAAGTTATGTTTTTGATTTTAATTTCAGATGGTCTGATTTGTTTGGACACCACAATTTGCTCTTTTAGCGATGGCTGTGTGATGAGGTTGTGAATTTGTAATGCGGAATAATAGCCAATATAATGTTTTGCATCTTTGACTAAATATTTTGCAATTAAGTGCCAATCGGGCATAAAAGTTTCGGCATTTTCTTCAAATGGAATGATGTAGTAAATCCCTTCTTTTATTCGCATAATAAGACCTCTTTTGGTCATATCACTCAATAATTTACTAACTGTATTCTCTTTTGCTGTTGGAAATATTTTTAAAGCTTCTTTATATGCAAAACAAGTTTTGTTCTTATTGTTGAAATAAGAAAGTAGTTCATTTGATTGTGTTGAAGTATTTTTATGCTTCATAGTGTCAATATGAGTTTTAAACTCACTGCAATGATACAAAATATAATATTATGTTGTATGTATTTGAATAATAATTTATGTATTGTATGCAAATTATGAGCTTTAAACTCACTTTAAAGATATGAAACATAAATAATTTGTTTCTAATTATATAACTCTCGTTTTCTGTCTTGAGTTAATTTTATATAAATAATCGATATAATCAGGAAGTTCAATCAGACTTAAAAGCCCATTGGTTGCCTCGGGTAAATCAAAGAATTCAATCTTCTTAATGTGTTTTCGGTAGTTTATTTCGCCGATTATTTCCATTAGCATAAATTTTATGTCAGTTTGTAATTCTTCAAAGTGTTTGATTTCATTATAATTTTTAATGAAAATTTTAATTTTTAGCTGCTTTGTTCCAATGTTGTAATCCAATAGCAACATCTGTAAATCGCTGATTTTTATTTTGTAATTTTCAAATGTGTATGGATTATCCTTGCCTAGTATTATTTGTTGTACTTTTTCCATTGGCTTAATAAAAGCTTGAGCATAAAAGAGTTCTAGTCGAGGTGCTTGTTCTTCTAATGCTATCAGTTTTGGGAATAGTTTTCTGTAGCCTTCACCTGTAAAAATGATTAGACATTTGTTATTATTACTATTTGGAGCTTTTATCATAAAACCGATTCTTTTAGAAACATAGTTGAGGTTCCGTTTTAAGTGGTGAAATACTTCTTTGCTTTTGATACCGCGCAATAAATCGTTTTTGATGGCTTCTTCGTTGTCTTGGAACCAGCTCCAGAATTTTGATATTTGTTTCATTGGAATATTTGTTAATTTGATAATTCGGTTATTTGAAATGTTCTTCGCAATGATTAGCGTTTGTCCTTGGTTATTGGGTTGAATGCAATAAGATTTAACATTTACTCACTGTTTTATTATTGTTTTTTTGGTGTTCGTGATTATGCAATTTATTTACGTTTATCTATCGAATTATAATCATAGGCTACTAAATTGCATAGTTGCCTTAGTCGTGAACGAACTCGATTACCATAAGCGGCTTCAATTTCAGATGCGGAAAGGTTGGTTGTAATGTGGGTTATAATTTTTTTGTTGATGAATAGATCATAGCGGCTGAGTAAAATTTCGCCCATTACATTGCACTCATTGCCGAAGTATTTTAGGTTGTTTTCCGTGCCTAAATCATCAAAGCAATAGTTTTTCACATTGTTTTGCAGCTTATTTCCCGAACTGTATCTTTGAATTACTTCGTAGCCTTCTTTGATAAATTCAAAACTTATTTCGCGTGTTGTTTTCAAAACAAACTTTCTTTCTTGTTGCGGAACAAGGCGCATAATATTCATTAATGAGGTTTTCCCGCATCCAATTGGTCCAGACAACAAAATACCTTTGTTGAGGTCAATACCGACTGTTTTTGCTGTTATTTCATCATTTAGAAAATAAACCAAAAGGGTTGTGATTATGGAAATATCCTCTTCTGAAATTGTGAAGGAATCGCCGTAACTTTGTTTCCCCTTTTGCTCGAGCCATTTGATGATTTCTGGGTAGTTGAATTTCGTCATTGTTTTAAATTTTCCTCGCCCAGCCTTATCCAAATTCGAATTAATCAGAGCAAATGTGATTATTACAGAGGTTCTGCATAGTTTTTATTATTTGCTATGTTGAGGTTGTGCGGCATAAGTTGCGTTATTGGAGTTTTGATTTTGAATTTATCTTGGTTCATAATCCAATTTCGCGCAGCTGCCTTCCAATCTCGCATTTTGGTTTTGCCACCAATTAACCAACCTGTACTGGAATAGTAATTGAAAAATTTATTGGCTTCGGTTTCTGTGCTTGATTGGAAAATGAAATATTCTACTGTGAGTTCAAGCGATGGTAAAATTGAATTCAAGATTTTCATTTCTTCTTTTTTCGCGGAACTTTTTTCTTCTTTTTTTTCTTCAAAAATTAAATTTTCATTTTCTAAAAAGTTTGGATTGGTGCCCTTATCTATGTTTACAGTGTTTTTATATGTTTGTTTATTATATATATATGCCTGTCCATTAACCTGTTCAATAGCCTTGTTATTTTTTGACAAAGCTATTTTTTGAACGGGTTCATTATTTGAATGAGTTAGCTGTTCACTTTTAGGTCTGTTTTTTGGCTCTTCTGAAAAGTTAATCATATTTACATTGGAACTAGAATGTGGGTTATAGGTTGGCAAATACTCAATAAAACCAAGTGTTTGCAATTCCTTCATACACTTGTGATAGGTTGCATTTGAATTTATTTTACTGGCTTTCATAATTCCTTCACGAGAAATACCTGTCGGATTTTTGAACCTGTTCACGTTCCAACATTGGAATAAGGCTAAATAGAGCGAAATGTGCGTCGGATTAAGCTTGTTTTCATCACCAATTTTATTAAAAAAACCAGTTAGGTGTTTTATGTAGTTCATAGGTTTTATGTTTGAGATTTGTACTTATTTGAAAAGAGTTGGAAAAGCATTTACTTTGTTGCATTCTAATATTTTATTAAGTTCGCTGTAAGCATAATATATAGTGCCGCCAATTTTGGTGTAGGAAAGAGTCCCATTGATTCGGAAGTTTTGCAACGTGCCTGGAGAAATATTTAAAAGCTTCCGGACTTCACTTGATTTTAACCATTGCTTTTGCGGTTGCGATTTCGTATTGAATATTTCTTTTAAGTCAGTTAGGAGAAGTGAACGGAATTCGTTTAAATCTTCTCGAGTAATAATTTCTACAGCCATTTTGATGATTTTAAATTGTTATGATGCAAATTTGTGGGTTTTGATTTGATAAAAATCACAACACGAACCCCGTTGGGTACGATTTTATTCAAAATGAGAAAAGCACAATTAAAATGCTTCGTCTGTATCCTCCATTCGCTTCATTAATTCTTCAACCAAGGAGCTTATAAATTTTGTTTTATCGGACTTTCGATCCCGTATTTCAAGGAATGTTCTACGATATTGTCCCAAGTCAATTTGGAATATTTCCTCAAGATAACTTGCAATTTCTTTTAATTCGGCAGCCCCATTATTGAAAACTCCTTTGGTATGAAAAGCATATAAAATTTCAATCAACGCTACTTTTGAGCCAGTCCAAACTATTTTCCCTTTCGGTTCATGTTGTGTTTTTTCATTGAATTCCTTTTTACCTATTTTTAGAATTTTGGTTTCTATGTACACTTGAACTAAGTCGTGAGCAAGAATCTTGGCAATTTTAAAATCGTGAGATGTTGAGAAATCATGATCTGCTTCAAAATAAAAACTGTCTAAACGTAATTTTACATCAAGGTTGCCTCTGACAAAATATTTAAATTCAAGATAACAACTTCCTGTTCTGTGGTAATTATAGAATTCTAAATTGTTATCAAAATAACGCTTTAGCTTTTTCAATTCTTTGTTGAGGAATTTTTTTGCTATGCGGTCGCCAATTTGTGGCATCTTTAATTCTATTTTATAAACTGCATTATGATAGATATACAATGAGGTAAACTTGGGTTTTATGTTTTTAAAGAAATCAATTTCATTTTCAGAACTGATTATTTTTTCTTTAAGAAATTGCTTTTTTAGATTATTATATGCCTTTATAGAAATTTCAATAGATTTCTCTGATTTTGCAATTGAATCGTCCAATTCTAGATTGATAAAGCTTAATTGTTCCGTTAATTCGAATAACATTTGTTTGAATTTAATGCTCATTTTTTTAGTGTTTTATAGGTTTATAATTTTAGACATGTCCAAAAAATAAACCTAAAAACACCAATTACAATATTAAGCTTACATTATTTTTTTAATCGGTTGAATTGGAGTCAATGAAAATTTATCCCGAAGTATTTTCATATCGTCACTCACTTTTCTATCTAAAACCTTTGCATAATGCTGTGTTGTTCGCAAGTTTTTGTGACCTAGCATTTTGCTTACACTTTCAATAGGAACGCCATTTGTAAGCGTTACTGTGGTAGCAAAAGTGTGCCGTGCAATGTGGAAAGTTAGTTCTTTTTCAATCTCGCAAACGGCAGCTATTTCTTTTAAATAGGCATTCATTTTCTGATTGCTAAGTATGGGTAATAATTTATCTTCATTTACACTTTGTGGATGGTCTGCATATTTGTCAATTATCATTTGTGTTACTGAAAGTATGGGAATCTTAGAAGCAGTTTCGGTTTTCTGACGATGGGTAAATATCCATTTATCGCCATCAATTCCGATACTAATATGTGACTTTGTTAAGTTTTTGACGTCAATATATGCCAAACCAGTAAAGCAGCTGAAAAGGAAAATATCGCGCACAAGCGATAGTCTTTCAATTTTAAAATCTTTATTGATGATATTTTGAATTTCGTCTTCAGATAAATAAACTCTTTCTACCTCTTTGACTTTTGATTTATAGTTTGCAAAAGGATTTTTGTCAAGCCAGTCATTGGCCAGACAAAGTCTGATAATTTTATTGAAGTTCTTGATGTATTTTACAGCTGTGTTATTGGCGCATTTTCTAACGCTCCGCAAATAAAACTCATAATCGGTGATGAAAGCGTGGTCGATTTTTGTAATGTCAATATCGGAGATACTGTATTTCCAATTCAGAAAATCCTTTGTGTGTTTTAGTGAGGTTTTGTAACGCTCATAAGTTCCTGGTGCATATTCGATGCCGATGAGTTCTTTTATTTTGTTGTTGTGTTCCTCGAAAATTGGAACAAGTAGGCGCTGTCGTTCTTTGGTGCCGTTAAGTATGTTTTTAAATACTTCAATTGTAATTTCCTCATTTCTATGGATTAGCCCCATTTGGATATCAAAAACTTTTGATTTCATCAAATCAAGATATTCATTCAATGAACGGGCTTCCTCGGATTGCCCCTTCATTTTAGTCATTTCGGTAGACCATTTAGAGGGTTGAACAAATTTTTTCGTACTGAACTCTAGTCGTTTTCCATTTACAGTCAATCTTACATAGATTGGGAATTGCCCTGCTGAATTAGACTTTGTGCTTTTTGCATAAAAATGCAAAGTGATTTTAGTTTTCATAGTGGTAACCTTTTAATTAATATTCAATTTAAGTTTCTAAATGCTACAATACAAGATGTTTAGATACTGAACAAGTAATTGAACAGGTTAGCAAACAAGCTGCATTTTGATTGATTTAATTTTATCGAGACCCTAATATTGAATAAAATATAGGGTCTCGATTTTATCTCTTTAGGAATGAGATTAATTGAATAAATTGAATATGTTGTAAAAGCAAAAACCCCGTAAATCATAAGATTTACGGGGTTTTGATACCATTTTGTTTTTTACTGGCGGAGAAAGAGGGATTCGAACCCCCGGACCTGTTACAGTCAACAGTTTTCAAGACTGCCGCATTCGACCGCTCTGCCATTTCTCCAGTAAGACGCATATCATTTCCTCAATGCGGTTGCAAATATAGTGACCTTTTTTTGATTTCTAAAACATTTATCTAAAAATATTCAGAAAAAGAAAAGCTTTGATTTTAACCAATTCATTTTCTTTATGTTAAGCCATTTTTAAAGAAGCATTACTAATAAAAAGCTTCATAAAACACTTAATATTTTACGTATTCCGATATTTCTAAACCATAACCAATCATTCCAACGCGCTTCGTTTGCTCAGAATTAGAAATTAATCGGATGTTAGAAATGTCAATGTCGTGAAGTATCTGTGCTCCTATTCCAAAATCTTTGGCGTCCATTTTAATCAACGGCGCTTTCATTTCTCCCTGCAATTGCAACGCTTTCAATTCGCTAATACGATTCAAAAGATTATTCGATTGCAATTCCTGATTGATAAACAAAATCGCACCCTTTCCATTTGTATTTATCAAATTGAAAATGTCATCTAAGTTTTTGTCAGTATTGTGAGTCAAAGTACCCAAAATATCACTGTTTATTTGTGTTGAATTGATGCGAGTCAAAATTGAATCTCCCAAATTCCAAGTCCCTTTTGACAATGCAATATGAACTTGTTTATTTGTAGTTTGAAGATAAGCTCTGAGTCTAAAAGTTCCAAAACGGGTTTCCACATCAAAATCTTCTTTTTTCACAATCAAACTGTCGTGAAGCATTCTATAGGCAACCAAATCTTCGATAGAAACTAATTTTAAATCAAATTTCTTAGCCACTTCCACTAATTGCGGCAAACGCGCCATAGTCCCGTCTTCATTCATAATCTCAACAATTACTCCTGCCGATTTGAAACCTGCCAAACGAGCAAAATCAATCGCTGCTTCTGTATGTCCTGTTCTTCTTAAAACGCCTCCTTGCTTTGCTATCAATGGGAAAATATGTCCAGGTCGAGCCAATTCGTGCGGTTTAGTTTCAGAATCTACCAATGCCAAAATTGTTTTCGCTCTGTCAGATGCTGAAATTCCTGTTGTAACTCCATTGCCACGCAAATCTACTGAAACCGTAAATGCCGTTTCCATTGGGTCGGTATTGTTATTGACCATTACGTGCAATCCTAATTCCTTGCATCGACTTTCGGTTAATGGGGCGCAAATCAATCCTCGTCCGTGCGTAGCCATAAAATTTATCATTTCAGGCGTTACTTTTTCAGCAGCAGCCAAAAAATCACCCTCATTTTCTCGATCTTCATCATCAACCACAATAATGATTTTGCCTTGACGGATATCCTCAATGGCTTCTTCTATTGTATTTAATTTGAATGTAGGAATTGACATTTTATTTAATTTTGTGATGGAAATAATTTTTGA
>JBILPJ010000117.1:0-7226 GCA_044373975.1 Flavobacterium sp.
TGCAAAAATAATCGACAATAAACATTTCTTAAAAAATAATTAAATAAATTGTTAATTTATTTAAAATATTGTTTTAATTTTATTTTTTTAACTTTTAAATCCCTCGTTATGAAATTAAATTGTGTAATTGTAGAAGACAGTACTTTGCAAAGAATGTTAATAGTAAAATTAGTAAGTAATAACCCGAATTTACGATTAATTGGCAATTACTCAAATGCAATTGAAGCCAAAAACTGCCTTACAGTAAATGAAATAGACCTGATTTTCTTAGATATAGAAATGCCAGTGATTAATGGATTTAACTTTTTAGATGCCTTAAAAACAAAACCTCAAATTATATTTGTTACCGCAAAAGCAGATTATGCTCTTAAAGCTTTTGATTATAATGCAACAGATTATTTGCAAAAACCAGTCTCCTTAGATCGATTTAACGCTGCCGTAAAAAGAGCCATGGACAATTACACTTTAACACATGAACCTCCTGTTGAAAATGGCGAACATATTTTCATTAAGAGTAATTTGAAAAAATTAAAAATTTACACTTCTAAAATAAAATGGATTGAAGCCTACGGTGATTATGTGAAAGTAGTTACTGAAGATGCCAGCAATTTAGTGCTTTCAACGATGAAATCCTTTGAAAATGATTTGTCAAAAGAACGATTTATTCGAGTTCACAAATCGTTTATCATCAACATTGATAAAGTGGAGCGTTACAACAGTAAATTTGCAGAAATTGGACCAACAAAAATTCCATTAAGCAGAAATAAAAAAGATAATTTAGCGAAAGCATTGGCTGCAAACTAATAAAAATCGACGTTTGTAATCACCCGAATAGAACGATACGAAGGAACTGCTTCAAAACTATTAAGCATTTTCTGAATTGTTTTCTTGGTGTTTCCAATTGAAATATTCATCGGAATTTTTACCATTATCGTTCGGATATATTCATTGCGAATCCTACTAATTGGTGGTTCTTCAGGGCCTAAAACAGGCATTGGAAGATTTTGTTGCATCACTTGATACAGCCACATTGAACCTTGTTTGAGTTTGTCGAAATCACGATGTTTCAAAGTTAGTTTTACCAATTTAAAATACGGCGGGTATTTATAAATTTGCCGTTCATACAATTGCTCGTTGTACATTCCCACATAATCATTTTTGGTAACTTGCTGAATTGTATTGTGCAACGGCGAATACGTTTGAATGATAACTTTACCTTGCTTTTCTGATCGCCCAGATCGTCCTGAAACCTGCGTCATCATTTGGAAACTTCTTTCAAAAGCCCTGAAATCGGGATGATACAGCATATTATCGGCATTCATAATTCCTACCAAAGTTACATTATCAAAATCCAAACCTTTTCCAAGCATTTGGGTTCCAACCAATATATCAATTTCCCGATTTTTGAAACTGTCAATTATTTTCTCAAAACCAAATTTCCCTCTTGTCGTATCTTGGTCCATTCGTCCAATTTTATGACTCGGAAAAAGTTCTGATAATTCTTGCTGAATTTGTTCCGTTCCAAAACCTTTCGTCGTTAAATCAACACTCGAACAGGCGTGACAATTGGTAGGTTTTGCAATTGAATACCCGCAATAATGGCATCGCAATTGGTTTTTATGTTTGTGATACGTCAAACTCACATCACATTGCTGGCATTGCGGCACGTGTCCACAAGTTAAACATTCCAATAATGGCGAATACCCGCGTCGGTTTTGAAACAAAATTACTTGTTCGCCCAAAGCCAAAGCATTCGTAATTTCTTCAATTAAAACATCGCTGAAATGTCCCACCATTTTTTTTCGGAAATACTTGTCTTTCAAATCTACCAATTCAATTTCTGGCATCAATACGTTTCCGTAACGCTCAAAAATTTCCACAAAACCATATTTCCCTGATTTTGCATTGTAATAGGTTTCCATACTTGGCGTTGCAGAACCTAAAAGCACTTTCGCTTTTTGCAAATTTGCCAAAACTATTGCCGCATCTCGGGCATGATATCGTGGCGCAGGATCAACTTGCTTGTAGGTTTGTTCGTGTTCCTCATCGACAATTATGAATCCTAAATCTTGAAATGGCAAAAACAACGCCGACCTCGCTCCTATCACAATTTGCGCTTTTTCAGAATTTTCTAAAACCTGATTCCAAACTTCTACCCGTTCATTATTGCTGTATTTTGAATGAAAAACTGCCACTTTATTTCCAAAATGCGCGCGCAATCTTCCTACTAATTGTGTGGTCAACGCAATTTCTGGCAACAAATACAAGACTTGTTTTCCTGTGGCAATATATTCTTCAATGAGTTTCGTGTAAATTTCTGTTTTCCCGCTGGAAGTAACTCCGTGCAAAAGACAAACTTCCTTTTGCGTTAAATTTTCCTGAATTGCTTCAAAAGCTGTTTGTTGCGCAACACTTAATTTCAGTTGGTTTTCATTTGATTTTCCTTTAAAATTCACGCGGTCTTCCTGAAGATAATATTCTTCGAAAATTTCTTTGTCAATTAATGCTTTTACAATTGCGGTTGTGGAATTGGCTGTTTCTGTAAGCTTTTTAACCGTGATTGGTTTTTTTTCTGTTGCCGATAATTGAAAATAAGAAAGTACAATTTCCTTTTGTTTCGTAGCATTTTTTAGTGTTTCCAGCAATTCTCCTAAACCTTCATTCGAATCAAATTTAGCATTCAAGCGAACATAACGCACCAATTTAGGTTTGTAGTTTTCCAACATTTCTTCCTGCAAAACCAAGATATTTTTGTCAATTAATTTCTGAAGAATTGGAAAAATATTCTTCTTATTCAAAATTGCAATAATATCCTGAACTTTCAACGAACTTTGTTGTTGCAACGCCTGATAAATCAAAAATTCATCGTCAGAAAGTTGGCTTTCATCAACAAATACATCTTGCTTTTGGGAAATTACAGTTTCACTTTCCAGTAATAAAGCACTTGGAATTGCACCCCGAAATACATCGCCAATCGCACACATATAATAGGAAGCAATCCATTGCCAATGGGCGATTTGAATTTCGGTAACCAATGGTTTTTCATCCAAAATTTGATGAATTTCTTTGGCTTCATATAACGTTGGGGAGTTTTGATGCAATTCGATTACTAATGCCGTGTAGATTTTACTTTTCCCGAAAGGCACCGCCACCCGCATTCCTTTTTTTATATAGTTGAATTCTGCTTCAGAAATACTATAGGTAAAGGTTTTGGCAAGGGAAAGTGGTAAAATTACTTCGACGAAAAACTGCATTTATTTTTGGTTGTAAGTTATAGAGAATTAATAAATATTTTTTTTTGGAGCTATTTCCCGCTTTCCGTTTCAATCTTTTTTGTTTTTAAAGAAAAAACAAAAAAGGATTTCCACTTCAATCGGGGCTATCCCAAAACTATGTAATCATAAATAAGGTCATTGATTTGTTCACATTTAGAATAATAAAAAAATCATTTGATTCGCTCCCAATATTGTGTTCTCCCGAAGAGTGAAACCCCTATATATCCTCGCACTTTGAGCTTATCGGTTCCTTCGAGTGTGATGTAGCATTTGTATAATTTTCCGGTTTTTGGGTCTAAAATTCTACCGTTACAATACTCCTCTCCTTCTTTAACAAGTCCTTTTATTACGGTTAACCCTAAAATGGCTTTGTTTTTATCCTCGCCAGTGCAGTTTTCACAAACGCGGTTTCGACTTTTAGGATTGAAGATTTCGCTTACTTTTCCGTAAATTTTATTGTTGTGCTCAAAAATTTCTACAACTGAAATAACTTTTCCTGTTATGTCGTCAATAGTGTTCCATTTCCCAATAACTCCTTGGGATTGCCCGTGGAATTGTGTGGAAAGAAAAAGTAAAATGAAACATAAAATTGTCTTCATACCGTAAACGTTTTTAGCCCTGATAGCAGCGATATCCCACGCTTTTGGGCGTGGATATAGCGGATAGCAGGAATAGCTCCAAAAAAAACTACTTATTCAATTTTCTTAATTTTTAATTTGCTGATTATCGAATTCAACTCGAATCCGAGCAATAAAATCATACAATTTATCCAAATATAGAACATCATTATCAATAATGTGCCAATTGAGCCATAAAGTTCGTTGTATTTTGAGAATTTTATTACCCAAATCCCAAAGAAATACGATGAAATTATGACGAGAATAGTTGTAAATACTGATCCTATCGTGATAAATGACGGTTTGTTTTTTTGTTTGGTTCCAAATCGAAAAAGTATGGAAATTGTAACCAAAATCATCAAAATTACAAAAGCGTAGCGTCCCAAAATTATGAGTGGAATTCGGTCGCTGAGCATATCTTGAATGATTGTTTTTTGGATGAAAACTTCAAAGACTACAATGGCGGAAACCGTTATAATCAGTAGGAAAGACAGCAACAATGACAGTGCTAACGAAATTAAATACTGATGAAAAAAACCTCTTTTTTCCAAAACGTGGCGGGACGATTCAAAGCCTCCAAGGATTCCGTTGAGCCCATTTGCCATTAATAAAATCGACAATAAAAACCCTGTAGAAACCAATCCCGAATGGCTATTATTGAGAATATCGTTGATAATATTGGCAATTGCATCGTAGGTATTTGGGGGCACGCCTTCTTTGACAAATTGCAGGAAATCGGCTTGGAACCCTTCGATTGGAATGTAGGGAATGAGGTTCAAAATGAACAATGCAAAGGGAAATAATGCCATAAAAAAACTGAATGCAACGGCACTTGCGTGATAGGACAAAGCGCCTTCCAGAATTCCAACGGAGTACAATTTTATTAAATCAAAAAGCGACAAACCGTGTAACCATAAGGGTTTTATCCGTTGCAAAACGTGGACAATATTTCGAAGTACTGGTATTTTTTCTATTTGCATTGCTGTTAATTACTAATTGTATTTAACTATATTTTTTTATCTATAATTAATGACTTTGAGCTTATAATTATAGTGTTTTAAACCGTTGGATACAATTATTTAAAGTAAAATAAATTGATTAAATATTGGTCAAGATACTGTAAATCAGTGTCTCGAAGTCGTTAAACAACCAACATTTATGACAAATATAGTTAAAAATTATTTAAGAGTTTTAGAAGTCATAAGTTCTTTTAATTGTGAATTAGAATAAAAATTTGGAGCAGCTAAAAAGAGCAAAATATCTGATTTAAAGATTGTTGCATTGATTTTGACGGATGAATTTATATCTATTGACAGTGAAAAATAATAGTTTAAATTGGTTGATACTAGTCAAATTCCAAATTTGATTGAGCGGAGACAGTTCAGTAAAAAAAGAAGAAAATTATTTTTATTTTAATATTATGCCTTAAAGGATTTAAAATAATTGGTAAAAAAAAAATGTCGTGAAAAATCTTTAACATTTATGAATTCAAAAAGTATGTGCAAACAATTACTTTAAAAGCAGCAAAAAACATCCTAATTTAGTAAAAAATGTAATTAATATAAATAAGTTTAAAAACAGAAAACCCTCATAATCAATAGATTACAAGGGTTTTGTGAACGCTATCGATTTGTTTTCAAACCAAATCTTAGAATTTTTAGCTGAATTAGTTGAGAAAATGCCGTGAAATTATATCGGATTTAATAATCAATTTTATTACAAAAATGTAGCTTGGCTTAATCTTCAATTTTTGCATATTTTTTCGTTTTGAAGCTAATTTATGTTATGAGAAGCTAAACATTAATTTTTTGTTTGTAAACATATATTTATAAACAAATTTGTTTATTTTTGTGATATGAAATCAGAATTAAATCTCTTAAAGGGAATTCATCCCGGATTAGTATTGAATCGCGAATTGGATAAACGCAATTTGCGTAAAGGTGCCTTTGCACTCTCTTTACAAGAATACCCCCAAACCCTGACTGCTATCACCAAAGCTAAGAGAGGAATGAATACAGCATTGTCTCTGAAAATTGAAAAAGCTCTCGGATTAGAAGAAGGTTATTTTATGATTTTGCAAGTGTATTACGAAATTGAAGAAGAAAAAAGAAAGCTAAATAAAAGTTGGACTAATTTACCGCAATTGCGACCTGTATTGTTCTGGGATACTAAAATGGAATCTTTGGACTGGGAAAAACAGAAAAAAGCAATTATCAAAAGAGTTTTTGAGCGTGGTAATGATATAGAGAAAAACGAAATTATTCGATTTTATGGAGCTAAAACGGTTAATGACTTACTAAATAAACATCTGCAAAATGCTTCATTATAATACTGTAACGCCTTTGCTGCGTAAAATTTTAGCCGAATTAATGATTGCTGACGTCTTTGCAGATTTCAGACTTGTGGGAGGAACTGCATTAAGTTTACATAGAGGACACAGAATGTCTGTTGATATAGACCTTTTTACTGATGCCGATTACGGTTCTGTAGACTTTGATGCCATAGATTCTTTTTTACGTTCTAATTATCCTTATGTTGACACAAACGATTATGATATTATAGGAATGGGAAAATGTTATTTTATTGGTGAAAATCAATTGAACTGCATAAAATTAGACTTGTTTTATACTGATTCATTTATTGATAAAACCTTATTAATTGATGGATTGCGTTTGGCCAGTATTGAAGAAATAATAGCGATGAAACTTGATGTAATAGTAAGAGATGGTAGGAAGAAGGATTTTTGGGATATACACGAATTAAAAGATAATTATTCAATTTCTGATATGTTTACACTTCATGAAAAACGCTATCCTTACACTCACGACAAAGCAATATTAATAGATAAATTTATTGATTTTAAAAGTGCTGAAGGTGATTTTGAACCTGATTGCTTAAGAGGGAAATATTGGGAATTTATAAAACTGGATTTACTGGATTTTATAAAAGAAGTTAGATAGACGAAAATTGGGCAGTTTAACGATACTCATTTTATTTAATATTTGTATTGTTAGGTAACCTGTTTTTCGGTTTAGAATTCTCTACACCTCATGAACCTTATAAAGTTTTTTGATGAATTTTTACAAATAAAACACGATGCAATTGTAAAGGTTTTTTTGTTGCAATAATAATAAGAATATACCCCCAAATAATAGCTTGTTATATTTACAAAAAAAATAGTGAAATGGCAACTAAAACGGCAAATTAAAACAAAAAACCCTCATAATCAATAGACTACAAGGGCTTTGTGAAGGCAGAAGGATTCGAACCTTCGACCGCCTGCTTAGAAGGCAGGTGCTCTATCCAGCTGAGCTATGCCTCCATTGCTCAATAA
>JBILPJ010000019.1:0-19191 GCA_044373975.1 Flavobacterium sp.
ACGAGTTGTTCCAATATCAAAATGGCTTTTAATTTAAATGAAATTGAAAGAAGTCGTGTGCTTAAAAATGCGGATGCTTATTTGAACGAACTTCCAGAAACCGTAACGACCACTTTTTGTGACAGAAGTGCGGGAACAAATCACGATTTTTATTCTGAAGGAGATTATTGGTGGCCTGACGAAAAAAATCCAAACGGTCCTTATATTCGAAAAGACGGCTTGACAAACCCAGCAAATTTTACCACACATCGAGAAGCATTAATTCGGTTTAGCCAACTATCTGGTGCTTTGGCTTCGGCTTATGTTCTGACAAATGATAAAAAATATGCTGAAAAATTAGCTCTTCATTTAAAAGCCTGGTTTGTAAATCAGGACACTAAAATGAATCCTAATTTGCTATATGCTCAAGCAATAAAAGGAGTTGCAACAGGTCGTGGAATTGGAATTATTGATACAGTACATTTGGTTGAGGTTACCAAAGCGATTCATGCAATTGAGAATTCATCGGCACTTTCAAAATCGGAATTAGAAGCTATTAAATTATGGTTTTCAAATTATTTGAATTGGATAACAACTCATGAATATGGAATTGCAGAACGGGACAACGGCAATAATCACAGTGTGTGTTGGACAATGCAAGTGGCTGCTTTTGCCGATTTAATAAAGGATACTAAAACGATAGATTTTTGTAGAAATTTCTATAAAACAACACTTTTGCCGAATCAAATGGACAAAGATGGTAGTTTTCCATTGGAATTAAAACGAACAAAACCTTATGGTTATTCTTTGTTTAATTTGGATGCAATGACAAGTATTTGCCAAATACTATCAACCAAACAAAACAATCTTTTTGCTTATACAACACCCGACGGAAAAAATTTAGAACTAGGATTAAAATTCATGATTCCTTTTATCGAAAACAAATCACTTTGGACGTTTCAACACGATGTAATGTATTGGGATGAATGGCCAGTGCGTCAGTCGACTTTGCTTTTTGGCGGAATAGCCTTCAAAAATAAAAAGTATATCGAATTATGGAAATCACTCAAGGCAAATGTCACAACGCCTGAAATAATTCGAAACATGCCCGTTCGATACCCAATTTTGTGGGTTTTGAATATTTAAAAAAAGTTCAAATCGTTTAAACCATATAGAATAGTAATAGTCTTAAAAACATTAATAAAAACAACAAATCAAATTATAATGAAAAAGTTAATCGCAGCAGCATTTCTAGGTATTTTATCAATTGCCCCAATAATTGCCCAAGAAAAATCAAAACCAAATGTTCTTTTTATCGCAGTTGATGATTTGAAACCGGTGTTGGGATGTTATGGAGATAAAATTATTAAAACTCCAAATATTGATCGATTGGCAAAAATGGGCACGGTTTTTTTAAATAATTACTGCCAACAAGCGGTTTGCGGACCAACACGCGCCAGTATTTTAACAGGAATGCGTCCAGATGTGACTAAAATCCGTGATTTACATACTAAAATGAGGGATATGAATCCTAATATTATAACGCTTCCAGAATATTTTATCAGTCAAGGTTATACGACTTCTGGAATTGGTAAAATATTTCATCCGAGTTGTGTAGATAAAAAATTTGATCCTCAATCTTGGTCTATTCCATTTTTAGTTGCGAAAGAATCAGATTATTCTAACGGATTACCAGTTCAAAAACATTATCAATCACTAGAATTAAAAGCTTTACAAGCAAAAGAAGAAGTTGCAAGTAAAGATAAAAAGAGAAGTAAAAAAGAAGCAGATGATGAAGAAGGTGCAAGAGGACCTGCTTTTGAAAGTCTTGATTTGCCAGATGATGCCTATGATGACGGAGTGAGCGCTAAACTTGCAGCAAAACAAATTGAAATGTTGAATGCAACAAAAAAACCATTTTTCATGGCAGTTGGATTTCGCAAACCACATTTGCCTTTTGTATCTCCAAAAAAATATTGGGATTTGTACAATCGGGAGGACATGCCAGTAGCGGAATTTCAAGAACATGCTGCAAATAGTAAAAATTTTCCGTATCAAAATTCGGGAGAAGTAAGCAGCTATTCAGGAGTAAAAGAATATGCAAAATCCGCGGATAAAAGTGTTAATAAATTTGGTTTAGACATCGAAAAACAAAAAGAATTGGTTCATGCTTATTATGCAGCAGTTTCATATACTGATGCTCAAGTTGGAATTTTATTAAACACATTAGAAAAATTAGGGACGTTAAATAACACGATTATTGTCCTTTGGGGAGATCACGGTTGGCATTTGGGAGACCATGATATGTGGGGAAAACACACGAATTATGAGCAAGCTACCAAAGCACCTTTAATTATTGCCGCCCCAGGATTGAAAGCGGGACAATCTAAATCGATGACTGAATTTGTGGATGTATTTCCAACACTTTGTGAATTATCAGGAGGAAAAGTACCCGCTTATTTAGATGGAAAAAGTTTGGTTCCTGTAATGAAAAACAATAAAACTTCAGTAAAAGAATATGCAATGAGTCAATATCCTCGAAAAATGGATAAAGCCGATATTAATAAAGTTGAAGATGGAAAAGGAAAATTAATGGGTTATTCTATGCGAACAGAACAATATCGTTATACGGTTTGGTTGAAAAATTTCACAAGCGACCAAGCGTATAGTGCTGATAAAGTTTACACTAAAGAGTTATACGATTATGTGAAAGATCCATTAGAAAAAGTAAATGTTTCTGATGATAAAAAATATACTGAAATTGCTGCCGATTTAGATAAAAAATTGGTTGCTTATTTCAAATCAAAAGAAGTTAAATTATAATTAATAGCATTTTTATGAAAAATCAATATTTCAAATTTGCCTCATTATTATTCTTGTTTGTAATTTCAAATGCTGTAATTGCACAAAAGAAACCAACTAGCAAACCAAATATTTTATTCATTGCAGTGGACGATTTGAAACCACTTTTGGGATGTTATGGTAACACCTTAGTGAAATCTCCAAACATTGATAGATTGGCAAAAATGGCGACTGTTTTTGATAGAAATTATTGTCAACAAGCTATTTGTGGACCAACACGTGCCAGTATTATGACGGGAACTCGTCCTGATGCTACAAAAATCTGGAATTTAACGACTCAAATGAGAGATGCAAATCCGAATACTTTGACACTTCCACAATATTTAATTTCGCAAGGATATACAACTTCTGGAATTGGAAAAATTTACCATCCGTCAAGCGCTATTGGTGGCGTGGATCCATTATCTTGGAGTATTCCGTATTTAAAAGCAAAAGAATCTGATTTTCCAGCTGAATTTGGAATGCCTGCAAACGGTCAATATCAGTTGCCAGAAACAAAAGCAAGAATGACTCCTGATATCATTGCTGAAAGAAAAAAACAAAGTAAAGATTTGGCAGCAAATGATGAAAATCCTAAAAGTATCAAAGGACCTTCAACGGAATGTATGGATTTGCCTGACAATGCGTATCAAGACGGTGTAAATGCATTATTGGCAAAAAATCAAATTATTGAACTTTCAAAAAGTAAAAAACCATTTTTTATGGCAGTTGGATTTTCTAAACCCCACCTTCCATTTGTAGCACCAAAAAAATATTGGGATTTATACAAACGGGAAGATATGCCAATTGCCCCATTTCAAGAGCATTCTAAAAACGGACCGCTAATTGCCTACCATCAATCTGGGGAATTAAGAAATTATTTAGACATTCCTGAATTTGCAACGTTACCTTCAGATTCCCTTCGAATAGGTTTGCAAATTGAAAAACAAAGAGAACTTATTCATGGCTATCATGCTGCGATTTCCTATATGGATGCGCAAGTAGGAATTTTATTGAATACTTTAGAATCTTTAGGAACTTTAGACAATACAATAATTGTGCTTTGGGGCGATCACGGATGGCATTTAGGCGACCATGATTTATGGCATAAACATACTAATTTTGAACAAGCCACAAGAGCACCATTAATCATTGCAGGGCCTGGAATTAAAGCTGGTAAAACAAGTTCATTAACAGAATTTGTCGATGTGTTTCCAACTATTTGTGATTTGGCGGGTGTTGCTATTCCTAAAAACTTGGATGGAAAAAGTTTGAAACCTTTAATGTTGAACAATAAAACTAAAGGAAAAGAATATTCAATTAGCCAATATCCAAGAAAATTAAAAAAACTCGAAATGATTAAAAAAGGGTATGCCGATTCGAAAATGATGGGCTACAGTTTGCGAACGGATCAATATCGTTATACCATTTGGATGAACAACTTTACGAGTAAGGATACTTTTAATGAATCGCAAGTTTATGCTTCTGAAATGTATGATTACGTTAAAGATCCTTTGGAAAAAGTAAATGTTGTAAATGATAAAAATTATACTTCGATTTCAGCTTCATTAAAATCAAAAATGATTGCATTTTTTAAAAGTCAAGAAACGAAACAATAGTTCGAATAACTTAATTATAAAATGAAAAAACGCTATTTCCTTATATTTCTAATAATTGTATTATTACAAGGAAATAGTCATGCTCAAACGTCAAGTTTGGTTTCTGTTGGAACAAATGGTCGTTTAGTTTATACCGCTGACGCAAAAGGTAATGTAGTTCCCGATTTTAGTGCGGTGGGTTATATGAATAGTGAAGTGCCCATTCCAACAATTGGTGTGGTACTCACTGTAAATCCAGTTGCTGGAGATAATTTAGCTAATGTTCAAAACGCTATAAATCAAGTGTCAGCAATGCCATTAGATGCAAATGGTTTTAGGGGCGCAATTCTTTTCACAGCGGGAACCTACAATATTAGTGATACGGTAACTATTTCAGCAAGTGGAATTGTGCTTCGTGGAGCTGGTTTTAATGGAAGTGGAACTAATTTTATTGCTACGAAAACATCGCAACACATACTATTTGATTTTATTGGAGCTTCTGGAACTGCCTATAATTCGACAAGTTCAACAAGAAAAGCGATAACAAACTCTTATGTTCCAATTGGTACAAAACAAATCACAGTTGCTTCGGGACATACTTTTGCTATCGGTGATAAAGTTTTTGTACACCGAATTCCTAATGCTGCTTGGATAAATTTATTGGGAATGAATTTATTATCTACTATCGATCCAGCTGCTACTAATTGGACAGCGAGTGCTTATGACATGGATTCTGAAAGAAAAATAATGAATATTAATGGCAATGTTATCACTTTAGATGCACCAATAATGGATGTTATTGATCCTGTTTATTCCACTGGAGAATTAGTTAAATTTACTGATAATAGAATAAATAATTGTGGTATCGAAAACATGAAAATTGCTTCTATATATGCTTCTTCTACAGATGAAAATCATGGCTGGGAAGCAGTGTCATTTGATAAAATTTACAATAGCTGGGCTCGAAATTTAGATGTTTATTATTTTGGATATTCTGCGGTACATATTAATTCTGATGCTAGCTTTATTACTGTTGATAGTTGTAAAATGTTGGATGCAAAATCTATAATTGATGGCGGTAGAAGATATTCTTTTGATATTGATGGGCAACGAAGTTTGGTTCAGAATTGTACAACTAGAAATGGACGTCATGATTATGTAAATGGAAGTAGAACCTGTGGCCCAAATGTTTTTTATAATTCTACAGCTACAATTCAACATAGTGACATAGGCCCACACCATCGTTGGGCAACAGGAATTTTATTTGATAATTTAACCGGCAACGGAAATATGAACGTACAAAATCGTTTGGTCATGGGTAGTGGACACGGTTGGTCTGGAGGTCAAATCATGTTTTGGAATTGTAACGCAGCTAGAATGGTTGTTCAAGATCCGCAAGGTGATGAAATAAATTGGGCAATTGGTTGTATTTGTCCAAATATCACTGGTAATGGAGATGCAACAACAGAACCAATAGGCGTTATTCAATCGCAAGGAACTCGAATTTCAGCCATTCCGAGTTTGTTTATTGCACAATTAAATGACAGACTCGCCACTTTATCGAATAATCAAAATGATTTCATAAGTAATGAAAACTCAATGTTTATTACCCCAAATCCAGCTAAATCTCAAATTACAATTCATTCAAATCAACCATTTAATTCAAAAAGCAACATTTGTATATTTAATGTAAATGGACAAATTGTAAAAAAACAAATGGAAATAGTTGCTAATTCAGATGATAAATTGGCATTCAATTTGGATGTTTCTGATTTGAATGATGGCATTTATTTTGCTGAAATAATAAACGACACGAATTCTAAAACCATTAAATTTATTATCAAAAAATAGATTTAAGTAATATAATATACCAATGAAAAATTTAAAACTAGTTACTTTTTTATTATTGCTTAATTTGATATTTACGCAAACATTGAATGCAACTACATATTATGTGAGTTCAGTAGGAGCGTTACAAACCAAAATAAATGCAGCATCAACAGTGGCGGGAGATATTATCATTCTTTATAATGGAACCTATCTTAATAGTACATTAACAATTGGAAAAAGCGGCATAAAAGTTATGTCCGAAACTTCTGGCGGAGTGTTTTTAAATGGAACCAATGACATTACAATTTCAGGAAACTATGTTACTTTTAGTGGTTTTCAGTTTACTTCTGGTGATATAGGGAGCAATTGTATCCTCAAAATTTCTGGGGATTACAATAAAATATCTCATTTGAATTTTAGTAATTATTATGCAAAAAAATACATTGAAATTCAAGCTGACAGTCAATATAATGAAATTTCATATTGTAATTTAGAAAAAAAGCCAGCAAATGCAATTATTGGTTGTACGATACAAATTTCAACATCGTCAGTTATTGGGTATCATAAAATTAGATATTGTTCTTTTCAAAATTATTATGGATTGGGAGGCGATAACGGAAATGAACCAATACGAATTGGTCTAGGTGCAGAATATCTAAATAAATCAAGAACAATTGTTGAGCACTGTTATTTTAATAATACGGGACTTGGAGATAGCGAAAGTGTATCTGTGAAATGTCAAGAAAATGTAATCCGTTATTGTACTTTTACGAACCAACAAAACGCCATGTTAGTTTTCAGAAATGGCGATAATAATGTGGCTTACAGTAATTTCTTCATTAATGCAGGAGGAATTCGAGTTAAAGAGGCCAATAATATATATTGCTATAATAATTATTTTGAAAATTCGGGAGTTGGCAGTTCGGCTGAAGCAGTAACTTATATTTATGTTGCGCCTTTGAATCCTCCAACAACTGCTTCTCCTCGGACATTAAATCTTTATAATATTAATTTTATTCACAATACTTTTTATGATTGTGGCAATATAGACTTTGGTGGAACTGGTGCTACAAGCAATACTTGGGCAAATAATATTTTCAAAAAAAGTTCAGGTGATATTTTTAATAATCCAAATTCAGGAACTTCATGGGCGGGAAATATTTATCAAGGCACTTTAGGAATTTCTATTCCTACCGGAATGTCAAATACAAATCCATTTTTAGCTTTAAACTCTGAGGGTTATTACGGATTAACATCAAACAGTCCAGTAAATAATGCTAGTGCAAGTTATCCTGCCATTTTAAATATTACTAATATCGATGATGACCCAACTTTATTATTTGATATTAGCGGACAAACAAGAGTTGGAATTAAAGATGTTGGTTGCGATGAATATGCAACTGGAACAACGACGAACCATCCATTGACTTTATCGGAAGTTGGACCTTCGTATTTAATGGCGCTTTCCGCAAATGCATTTGATTTTTCAGATAAAAAAGTGATTGTTTTTCCTAATCCAGTAAAAAATAATTTTACTATTCAATTTCCAAATACGATTGATTCTGATACTGAAGTAACAATTATTACTATAAATGGACAAGTCGTAAAAAAACAAATTATTTCTCAAAATGAGCTTGTTGATTATCAAAAACAGATTGACGTAACCGATTTTAAAAACGGAATTTATCTACTACAATTGCATTTAAATAACTATTCTAAAACACTAAAAATTGTAGTTCAAAAATAACAAATCGCATTAAACCTTTTTCAAATAATCGTATCTTATATACAAAACAAATCAAAATGAAAAATTACCCGAATTTCCTAAAAGTAATAACAATCGTTTTTACAATTCTATTTCTTTTACCAATTTCGGCACAAGAAAAAACAAAACCCAATATTCTATTTATAGCGATTGACGATTTAAAACCTATTTTAGGATGTTATGGAAATACGTTAATTAAAACCCCAAACATGGATCGATTGGCAAAAATGGGTACTGTTTTTATGAGTAATTATTGCCAACAAGCAGTTTGTGGACCAACAAGAGCCAGCATAATGACTGGAAAACGACCTGATTATACTCAAGTTTGGGATTTAAAAACCAAAATGCGTGACATCAATCCAGATATTTTGAGTTTGCCCCAACATTTAATTACACAAGGATATTCTACTCAAGGAATTGGAAAGATTTATGATGGACGATGTGTCGATAAAAAAATGGATGCACCTTCTTGGAGCGTTCCGTTTTATAATTATTTCAAAACCGAAGAACGCTATTATGCTAAGGAAACGGGAATGCCAGTATTAGGAGCTTATCAATTACCAGCAACAAAAGAATTGGCGTTGAAATATACTAAAGAAGGAAAAGATAAAGGTTTAGTTGATAAAGAATTGGATGATTATGTTTCAAAATTGATAAAACCATCTGTTGAATGTGCTGATGTTCCTGATAATGCCTATAATGATGGAGCAAACGCTTCAAGAGCTTTAGAAATTTTAGAAAAATTAAAATCAGACACAAAGCCTTTCTTTTTTGCTGTTGGATTTTCAAAACCTCACTTGCCATTTGTAGCACCAAAAAAATATTGGGATTTATACAAAAGAGAAGACATGCCATTAGCTGCCTTTCAAGAGAAATCAAAAAACAGCGTTGATGTTGCCTATCACAATTCAGGAGAAATGAGAGGATATTCGGATATTCCACCTTTGACTTCTTTCACCGATCAAAAAGATTTTGGATTGACTTTGCCAATTGATAAACAACAAGAATTAATACACGGTTATTATGCTGCAATTTCCTATACCGATGCGCAAGTAGGAAAATTATTAGATAAATTAGATGCTTTAGAATTGACCAAAAACACAATAATTATCCTTTGGGGAGATCACGGATGGCATTTAGGTGATCATAATATTTGGTGTAAACATACTAATTTTGAACAAGCAACTCGAACACCAATGATCATTTTTGCGCCAGGAATTGCGGCTTCAACTACGAATGCTTCAACAGAATTTGTAGATATTTTCCCGACATTATGTGATTTAGCTGGCGTAAAAATACCTGAAGTTTTAGACGGAAAAAGCCTTAAGCCAATAATGAATAAATCGGCAAAATCAGTTAAAGACTATTCTATAAGTCAATATCCACGTAGCGGAACGAAGAGCGAAACCGAACGTCAAGGTTATGCCTCTTCCAAAGTTATGGGCTATTCTTTGAGGGATAAAAGATACAGATATACAATTTGGATGACCAATGATTTTAGAAGTACTCAAGTTTTCAATTCCGATTTAATTGTGGGAACTGAATTGTATGATTACGATAAAGATCCAAACGAAACTATAAATGTGGTGGATGAAAAAGAGTATAAATTGGTTGCTAAAGACTTAAAAAGTAAAATGATTGCTTTTTTTGCATCACAAGTAAAATAGCTATTTAAATGAAAGTATCTAAATTATTTTATAAATTTAGAGTCTCAATAAAACGATTTAATATCATAGAATGAAAAACAATATTTCAGTCATTTTTTTAATACTTAGTTTATTTATAACTGCTCCTTTTAAAATAGCTGCTCAACCAACAACTATTAAAAAAGAGAAAGCTGTAAAAAAGACGAAGAACACAAAATCGTGTTGTACCACGGCTATTCCAAATCGATTTGGTTTGAAAACAAAATCTAATTTCACAGAAGGAAAAACGGTTTCGAATTCCAATATAAAAAACCCAGAAGGAATGGTTTGGATTCCCGGCGGAAAATTTAGTATGGGTGGCGATAATAATCAAGCGCGTCAAGATGAATTTCCAAAACACGATGTGAAATTGAATGGTTTTTTCATGGATATTTCGGAAGTTACGAATGCTCAATTTGCAAAATTTGTAGCTGCAACAGGATATGTTACTACAGCTGAAAAAGATATTAATTGGGAAGATTTAAAAAAGCAATTGCCAGCAGATACTCCAAAACCCGAACCTGAAACCTTGAAAGCAGCTTCTTTGGTATTTGTGCCAACGGAAGGTGAAGTAAGTTTGCAGGATTACAGTCAGTGGTGGAGCTGGTCGCACGGAGCCAATTGGAACCATCCAAAAGGAAAAGACAGTGATATTGTTGGAAAAGAAAATTTCCCAGTGGTTCATATTAGTTGGGATGACGCTAATGCTTATTGCAAATGGGCAGGAAAACGATTGCCAACAGAAGCGGAATGGGAATATGCTTCTAGAGGTGGTTTAGTGAAAAATGTATATGCTTGGGGAAATGAAAAAGTCGATGAAGGAAAAATGCATTGCAATTATTTTCAAGGAAATTTCCCATATAATAATGAAGGTACCGACGGTTTTATGGGGTCAGCTTCCGTGAAATCTTTTGCTCCAAATGGGTATGGTTTATATGATATGGGTGGAAATGTTTGGGAATGGTGTGCTGATAAATACAATAATTTGTATTATGAATCTTTCAAAAAAATTAAGGTTGCCATTAATCCAAAAGGAGCTTTGAAAAGCTTTGATCCTGATGAGCCTTTAGTAGAAAAAAGAGTGATGCGTGGCGGTTCGTTTTTATGTAATGAATCCTATTGCAGCGGCTATCGTGTTTCGGCAAGAATGAAAAGTTCGGCTGATTCTTCAATGGAACATTTAGGGTTTAGATGTGTTTCTAATTAATATATATTAATAATTTGGAATATGAATTTTATTAATAAAGCGTTTTTTGCGATGCTACTTTTGGTAACTTTCAAAAGTTCTGCTCAAGAGTTTACCAAAGGCAAATTGCTTTACAGTAATTCTTTGGCGACTTCAGAAAAGGTAAACGATTGGATTTTAGAGGGGCCAGCAAAAATTGAGTTCAAAAATAACTGGATGCATATTTATTCTCCAAATGAAGAAGGACATCACGTTTTTTGGTGTCCAAATGATTTCCCAGGTAATTTTATAGCTGAATGGGAAGCTCAAAATCAGGAAATTGATGCTGGTTTATGTATTGTTTTCTTTGCAACCAAAGGTTTGAAAGGAGAAAGTATTTTTGATGCTTCGATGCCAAAAAGAACGCTTGGAACCTTTACGGATTATACAAAAGGCGCCATGAATGATTATCATATTTCGTATTATGCAAATGGTCGGGACAATCCAAATCGGGAAACCGCTAATTTGAGAAAAAACAAAGGATTTAATTTGGTGCAAACAGGAGAAATTGGAATCCCAGTGCAATCAAAAGCAATTCATAAAATGAAATTAATCAAACAAGATGGTAAAATCCAAATGTATATTGATGATAGAAAAATAATTGATTGGACCGACGATGGAAAAAAATACGGAAAAATATTAGAAGTTGGTAAAATCGGATTCCGACAAATGCAATGGACTCATTTTGCCTATAGAAATTTTAAGGTCTGGGAAAATTCAACGATTACAGCAACAAATAAATAACAAAGATTAAATAATCCAACATGAAAAATAAATCGCTATTGCTAATTGGCTTTGCAAGTTTAGTAATAATTACAGCCTCGTCTTTTCAACTTTTGAATTTCGAAAAAAGTAAGATAGTAAAAAACACAAAAACGCTTAATGCGAATATCTCACAAACTGATATAGTAACTGCTTTATCTGAAAAATTTGGTGCTAAAAAACCTGTTGTTGCAACATTAACAAAACATGGAATTGTAATAAAAAATGAAACTGCTAAAACTACAGCATCAAAACCTGATATTTTGTTCTTCATTGCTGATGATATGACTTCAATAGATTGCGAACCTTACGGAAATAAAGATGTTCGCACACCTAACTTAGCTAAATTAGCCAAAGAGGGAATGACTTTCGACAATATGAATAATGCCACTGCCATGTGTGGTCCAACACGTCAGAGTTTATACACTGGTTTATTTCCTGTAAAAAACGGTAGTTATCCTAATCATGCGCAAGTATATGACAATGTTATTTCTGTTGTTCAACATTTCAAAAAAATTGGGTATCGTGTGGCGTTGATAGGAAAACAACATTATGCACCAATGGCAAATTTCCCTTTTGAATATTTAGGAGGAAGAAATAGTGACAATGGAAAAGGACCAGACGTTGAATTAGCAGATGCTGAAAAATGGATAAATAAAGACACTTCAAAACCGTATTTATTGATTGTTGCTTCAAACCAGCCTCATGGTCCTTGGAATAGAGGCGATGTAAAACAATATGATGCAAGCAAAATTTCAGTTGCTCCTTATATGGTTGACACTCAAGAAACCAGAGAGAACTTGGTTAAATACTATGCAGAAATCACTTATATGGACAGCCTTGTGGGAACGTGTACTAGAATTGTTGAAAAACAGAAAAACAAAGATAATACGTTGTTTCTTTTTGCAAGTGAACACGGAAGTTCTATGCCATTTGCAAAATGGACCTGCTACAATATGGGTTTGAAAGCAGCATTTATAGCGCGTTGGCCGAAAGTTATCAAACCAGATACACGAACGGATATTTTAGCACAATACATTGATGTTGTTCCAACACTTTTTGAATCTGCAGGAGGAAATCCAGAAACATTAAGAGGCAATAAAGAGGAAACTATGAAATTGGACGGAAAGAGTTTTTATGCAACTTTAAATGGAAAACCAAAAGAAGTTCGTGACTATGTTTATGGCGTTCATACCACAAGAGGAATTAAAAATGGTTCTGATAATTATCCAGTTCGTTCCATTCAAGATCATAATTATAAATTGATTTGGAATTTGCAATTCAATGAACCTTTTTTAAGTTCGGGTTCACAACCAAAAAATAAATTGTATAACAGTTGGTTGAAAGCAAAAAATACAACTCCAAAACAAGCTGAACATGCAAAATTATATAGAAACAGACCAGAATATGAATTGTACAATATCAAAAAAGATGTTTATGAATTGGATAATTTAGCAGATGATAAAGCTCTTGCGTCAGTGAAAATTAAATTTGTCTCTGAATTAAAAAAATGGATGTTTGACCAAGGAGATAAAGGAATTAAAACTGAAGCCGAAGCATTGCGACGATTAAAAGGCGATACTTTAGATTGGAAAACTTCTGGAGATTAGTAACTTGCAATTAACTACATTTAATACTTATAATTTTAAGATGGTTAAACCAATAAAATACATATTATTACTTTTTGTACTTTCAGTTGTAAGTTGTGTTTCTGCACAAATTAAAACAGAAGTTGCAAGCAATTTTCCAAAAACGCTCGCTATCGACGGAAAAGATTTGCAGAAAAATTACGATTTAATTGTTGCAAATGATGCCGATAAAGTAAGAGCGTTGAAATCGCTTTTGAAAAAATCAGATAAAATTCTCGAAGAAGCAAAAGTATATTCAGTAATGGATAAAAAGCAAATGCCTCCGAGTGGCGACAAACACGATTATATGAGTACTGGACCTTATTGGTGGCCAGATCCAACGAAACCAGACGGGTTGCCATATATCAAAAAAGACGGACTTCGTAATCCGACGTATTATGACATCACCGATTCTCAAGAAATAAACAAAGTTGAAGATGCTGCATTAACATTAGCATTAGCATACTATTTTACACATGAAAATATATACGCAGATTTTGCATCAAAATTAATTAAAACATGGTTTTTAGATACTGAAACACGCCAAAATCCAAATCTAAATTTTGGACAAGGAATCCCCGGATTGAATACAGGTCGTGGAACTGGAATTATTGAAACGCGAGATGTTTATCGTGTTCAAGATGCAGCGATTTTAATTCAAGAAACTCCAAATTGGTCAAAAGAAAATCATGAAGCCTTAAAAAAATGGTTTTCAGATTATTTAACTTGGATGATAGAAAGTCCAATTGGGAAAGACGAAGCAGATTCAAACAATAATCACGGTACTTTTTATAGCGAACAAATTATCGCTTTTTCACTTTTTTCAGATCGACCAGAAGTTGTTTTAAATGAAATAGAAATTTTTAAAAACAGAATGGAAAGTCAATTAAAATCAGATGGAAGTCAGCCTTTTGAATTGGCAAGAACAAAATCTTGGAATTATGTTAATATGAATTTATTCGGTTATTTTTTAATTGCAAAATTAGCTGAAAATGCCAATATTCAACTTTGGAACCAGCAAATTAGTGAAGGTAAAAACATGAGAAATGCGTTGGATTGGATTGTTCCTTATTTGAAAAATGAAAAACAATGGGAATATGAGCAAATCCAAAAAATTAGTTACGGAGAAACTATTAAAATATTAAAATTTGCTGCCAAAAAATATTCTAATCCTGAATATGAAGCATTGGCAAAAAAAACGGATTTAAAAACCTACCAATCTGACATCGTTGAATTAACATATTAACATAAAATTAGAATCATGAATAAATTATATTTCACACTTGTATTTGTTGCATTTGCAACTATTTTTAGTGTTTCTGCTCAAAGTAAAAAAGTTAAAAATGGCACTTCAAAACCGAATATAATTTACATTCTTGCCGATGATTTAGGTATTGGAGATGTCAGTTGCTATGGTTCGGATAATAATAAAACTCCGATTATAGATAAATTGGCAAAAGACGGAATTCGGTTTACTCATGGATATACTGCGCCATTATGTGGGCCTTCAAGAGCATTGATTTTGACAGGACGATACGCTTTTAGAACAGGTGCCGTTAATCAAGATATGGTTGGTCAAATTAAACCAGAAAATGAAGTTTTGATTCCATCTGTTTTAAAACCAGAAGGATATTCAACTTCAATGGTAGGGAAATGGAGCCAGTTTGGGTTAACACCTAAAGATTTTGGTTTTGATGACTATATTACCTTTCAAGGAAGTGGAGATTATTGGGCAACTGAAAAAAAGAAATCAGAAAATTATATTGAAAATGGAGTTAGTAAAAAGTTAGATTCAATAACGTACATGCCCGATTTGATGCACAAGCATTTGGTTGATTTTATTACAACAAATAAGGACAAACCTTTTTTCCTATATTATTCAATGGTTCACGTTCATGCATTAATTCAACGAACGCCCGATAGTAAACCAGGCAGTGATTTATATGCTGATAATACTGCTTATATGGATAAGTTAGTTGGAAAATTATTAAGTACGTTGGATGATTTAAAATTAAGAAAAAACACCTTAGTCGTTTTTATGGGCGATAATGGAACGGCAAGTATTTACTCAGAAAGAGGTTCGATAGGAGGGAAAGCGCTTTCAGGTAAAAAAGGATCTATGCTGGAATGTGGTAGTTTAGTTCCTACAATTGCCAACTGGCCTGGAGTTATTGAAGGGGGAAAAGTGAATGATTTATTAATTGATTCAAGTGATATTTTACCTACGTTTGCAGATTTGGCTGGGGCAAAATTACCAATAAATAAAGTAATCGATGGACGAAGTTTTTTGCCTCAATTAATGGGAAAGAAAGGAAATCCGAGAGAATGGATTTTCATTGAATTAGGAAACAAATGGTATGTTCGTGAAGCCAAATGGAAACTAAATAGAGAAGGAGAACTTTTTGACATGAGCAATGCGCCATTTGAAGAAAAATTAGTTTCTAATTATGCTGATAACAAAGAAGCTAGTGCTGCATATTCTCGTTTGCAAACAGCTTTAAAAACGTTAAGTCCTGAGAAAGGCATTTTAGACAATGCAGATGGTAGTGGAAGACATGGGAGTAATGTTAATAAAAAAAAGAATAAAATTGAAGAGTAATTTATGGAAATATGTAGTCATTGATATATTATTTATTAGCTAATATCTTACATTCAGATTTTCATTTTTAATAAATAATTAAAAAAAAGTATTCGAAAGAGTACTTTTTTTGTTTTATTTGTAATGTTTGTATAAAGTATCTTATTCCCTCAATTAAAATCCGATAATTAATTAGTTTTTAAATGCTTACATCTTTATTAAGTAAAGTCAGTATTTAATTTTCAAACAAATAGTATAGTTTTTAAATTGTATTTGTACAATTTTTATACTAATTACGGATTTTCAAAAATTATTGATTTAATATTTTTACATTATATAATTTTTTACACTAATTTTTATCATTAACCAAAAAAAACCAAATTAATTCCCTCAAATTATGAAAAAACCATTGATACTGTTTTTATTAATTTTTACCTCAATTATCTACAGTCAAACTAATCCAAAAATGATTTCAGGAACTGTTGTTGATAATAAAGGCGTCTCAATTCCAGGTGTTACAGTTACATTTGAAGATAAAGACATCGCAACTGATTTAGATGGAAAGTACACCATTGAAGTCAAAAATTCAAAATCTATTTTACGATTTTCATACTTAGGATTTGCTCCTCAAATTGTTGTTGTAGGAAAAAATAAGGAAATCAACATTACGCTTTTGGAATCTAAAAGTGAATTAGATGAGGTTGTTGTAATAGGATATGGAACTCAAAAAAGATCAAATGTTACGGGTTCTATTTCCAAATATAAAAATGAAAAATTAGATGAAATCGCGGTTTCAAGACTTGACCAAGCTTTGCAAGGAAAAATTGCAGGAGTTCAAGTTCAAAATATTTCTTCGGAAGCTGGTGCCGACGCTCAAATTACAGTTCGTGGAATTAGCTCCATTAATGCAGGAGCAAGTCCTTTAGTAGTTGTTGATGGGCAACCAATTCCTGATGGTTTGGGTACAATTAATATGGCAGATGTTGCTTCCGTTGAGGTTTTGAAAGATGCCGCATCAGCTGCAATTTACGGTTCTCGTGGAGCAAGTGGAGTTATATTAATTACCACAAAAAGCGGGAAAGCAGATAAGGCAAGATATTCATTCAAATACAGTACTGGATTTAAAAGTGCTTATAAAAAATATGATCTTTTGTCAACTTCTGAATATACGGAGTTGCTTTATAGCGAACAAGCTATAAGAAATACTGATCCAGCAATTCAAGCAGAAGGTCTAATTAATCCAAATGCATTAAATATCTATTATCAAGGTAGCCCTACAAAAGTGAATAACTTACTTGCGGCTTACATAGTAGAACAAACAATGCTTGGAGGAAAA
This sequence comes from Flavobacterium sp., assembly GCA_044373975.1. GTDB lineage: Bacteria > Bacteroidota > Bacteroidia > Flavobacteriales > Flavobacteriaceae > Flavobacterium. The sequence goes on from JBILPJ010000019.1 coordinate 17,228, forward strand.
GGTTATAATTATCAAGATGAAGTTTTACGAACTGCTGAATTCAAAAACATTCAATTTAGTGCTACTGGAGGAACAAAAAGTCTTAAATATTATGTTTCTGGAGGATATCAAGGCGACGAAGGTATTATGTTGAAGAGTAATTTCCAAAAATTAAATTTCAGAACCAAATTTGATATCGATTTAAGTAAAAAGGTTAAATTATCTGTGAATATTAACCCATCATATACCACAAAAGAATCTCCATCTGAAAACTTGACTAATTTTTGGCGTTATCCAACATGGCTTCCCTACCAACACAATAATTTAACTGCAGCATTTGTTAATCAAAACCCGCAATGGGCAAGTATTCAGTCAGGTGATTATGCGCATCCTAGACATTTTATTGGATTAACATATAATGGAACCTATCCTGACGGTACACAATTGCTTTTGCCTGACGGAACAACTTTTACACCTGCAACTGGCTCTCCTTCAAATTCTGCTCAAAATAATCCAATGGCTTCTTTATTAAGTCATGATATTAATGCAAAATCGTATGGATTGCAAAGTGGCGCTACATTAAATATCAATTTACTTCCTGGGTTAGATTTCAAAACTATGAATACGGTGTATATGAAATATGATACAAAGTTGGATTGGTCTAACAGAAATGCAGACGGTGATGGAATTGTGAACAAAGGGATTTACTTTGATAATACCTATCTTGATTTGTTAACTGAAAATACGTTGAATTATAAAAAAGAATTAGACGAAAATAATTCCTTAGAACTTTTAGTTGGATACACGGCGCAACAAACCAAAAGTACCAATACACAAACAACAGGATTGGACTATCCAAGTGATAATGTAACGACTTTAAATAATGCTCTTTTTATTGATAAGTCAGGAACATTTGGTTCTAAAAATCAAGTAGGGTTATTATCCTATTTAGGAAGAGTAAATTATGTTATTGAAAATAAATACTTACTTTCTGCAAGTTTTCGTGCAGATGGTAGTTCTTATTTTGGACCAGGAAAAAAATGGGGAAGTTTTCCAGCTGCTTCTGTAGGATGGATTGCTAATAAAGAACCGTTTTTAAGTAAAGTTGATTGGCTTAATAAATTAGCTTTTAGAGCAAGTTACGGTGTTTCTGGAAATAATAGAATTTTGAATTATGGTTATCAAAATTTGTTGTCATCTGCAAATTATTCTTTTGGTGCAGGAACAGGAACTCCTACTTCAGGTCAAGCAGGAAATGCTAATATAAATGCTAATGAAGATATAACTTGGGAAAGCACTTCTCAAACTAATTTTGGTGTTGATTTAGCATTATTGAACAACAGAATTAGTTTGTCAGTAGATGTATATAATTCTGTAACAGACAAATTACTTTTGCAACAAGCAACAATGGCTTTTTCTGGCGTGCCACTTTCATGGAATAACATCGGAAGCCTATATAACAAAGGATTTGAATTTGAATTAGCGACTACAAATGTAAAAGCCAGAGGCTTTAAATGGTCAACTTCTTCCAATTTATCCCATACAAAAAATGAAATTAAAGAGTTAGGCAATGAAGCGTATTTGCTTAATTATGGTGAAAGAAACGAAATTTACAAAAGTGTTGTTGGAGGTCCTTTAGTTCAATTTTTTGGATATAAAACAGACGGAATTTGGACTTCTCAAGCTCAAATTGACGCCTCTGGATTAACATCCAATTTACCAGCGGCATTTAAACCAGGTGGATTAAGATTGGTGGATGTTGATGGAAATGGAATTATTGATACAAATGATAGAACAATAATTGGAAATCCATATCCAGATTTTACTTGGGGTTTCACCAATAATTTTACCTTTAAAGCATTTGATTTTAGCTTTACATTTCAAGGTGTTCAAGGTGGAGATTTAATTAATGGAGACCCTAATTATGGCGAAACTAAATCTAGAAATACAAATTACAATTCAAACCGTTGGCTTAGCCCAGAAAA
>JBILPJ010000118.1:0-7093 GCA_044373975.1 Flavobacterium sp.
CACCAGTTCAGAATATTTCATACCAACAATTACTGCGATTTCATTTGCAACTTTTCTGACAATTATTCCCGTGAATCTGAATTTTTTAATTCAAAGAAATCCCATTTTCTTAGCTTTAACATTTGCAATTCCAACTTTTTACTTTCTACTAAATCCAAACGAATTAAAGTTAAAACGAACTCCTTTTTTTCTGAGTTTTACATTCGCATTTGTAATAATTGGACTCATAGATTTATTTACTTTTTGCGTTCTCGTTCCGCCTTTTGTCCTCGTTTCAATTTTTTTATCAAATAAAAGTAACAACATTAGATTTTTCGTCGCAGTAGCATCTTTTTTGTTTTCTTTAGTTCTATTATTTGGCATTTATTATACAATGTGCTACAATCTCGAAATTGATTTTATAGATTTTATTCATTCAAATTTAATTTCCGTCGCTTCATATACTTACTTTCCACAACTCATTTTTCCAATAAATTCTTTAATTTTTTATTACGTTATTTCGACATTTTTAGCACTTATAATAATCCTATATAGAACATTAATTTTTAAAGAAAATCGGAAGATTTCCGCAGCTTTCCTTGTTTATTTTTTATGCCTAATAATAGTGTTAAAAATCGATAACATTTGGATTGACAAGGATTTGATAGTGCAATCGTTCATTATTTTTTTTCCAATTGTTTTCGGAATTGTAGTCGGCGTAGTATTTGAATTATTTAATTCTTTTACAATAAAAAATAGAAAAATTCAGAATTTCAGTACTTTGATTTCTTTGGTTGTGATTGTCTATTTTTCGGTTACACTTCAAAAAAATACGATACTCAAATTTCAATTGACTGACCAAAAGCCATTTCAGGTTTTAAGTATTTATGACCAAATTCATTCTGATTATTTTCCATTTTCATTTGCAGTAGTTGACCAAAATACTACTCAAATACTCAGTGAAAACAATCACTATTTTGTAAATTATTCAGAATTTTTAGATAGTTATTTATTGAAAGACGCTAAATATTTTAAGAATTACAAAAACCATAATTATTTAAAAAAAAATCCTCAAGTGGTATTGCCAAACAGTATTTTACTTTTTATTTATAATAATGATAATAGTGAAAAGTTAGTCTATCAAATGAAAATTTTAAAACAAAGAGGAAGAGAAATTAAACTTTTTTATGCCTCATCAAATTTAAATGTTTATGAAATTATCAATCAACCAAAATCCAGTAAAACTTCTGATTTAATATTTTAATTTATGAAACTATTTCAAACTAAAAACCTTATAAATCTAAATTTTATTATTTCAATTATAACTATTTTCACTTTTTCAAATTGCGGAACGGTGGACTCTTTAGAGATTGATAAATTTAATGTTTTTAATGAGCAATCAAAAAATTCACCCGATAATTTCCGACGATCTACAGAATATCACCAATCGCCATTAGTCGAGTTTCTTGTAGATAATAATGATATTGAAAGTCTAAAGTTTAATGAAAACATTAAAAAAGTTTGTGATTATACCAAACTTCCATTCAAATCTTCAGAAATTAAAATGTGGAACAATTCTCCTTCAATTTCTCCCACAACACGAGTGATTTCAATGTCAAATACGATAAAATTAAGTGATGCTTCAATTGAAAAAATCACTGAATTTGTAGCAAATGGTGGTACTTTTTTTTATCCTATTTCAAATGAAGATAAAAGGCTTTCTTATTTATTGGGATTTAAACCTGAAGCAGATCATTTCACTGATGTAACATCCAAAGGATTTCATTTTATCTATCCAATATTACCTGATTTTAAAGGGATTCAAATTAATAAAGAAGAACTTCATTATGGTTTTGCTAAAGAAAATTTCTCCAAAAAAATTAAAGTTTTGGCTTCTTCAGTTAATAATTCAGATTATCCAATTGTGCTTGAAAATAAAGTTGGAAAAGGTAAAGTGATGCTTATTAATTCCCAAAAATCATTTGAGAAAAGAGATAGGGGATTTCTATTTGCAATGATTTTAGTAGGTTTAGAAGGTGTTCCTTATCCAATTGCCAATACAAGTACTATTTTTCTAGATGATTTTCCGTGCCCGCTTTTTGATATAAAAAAAGAACCCATTGCAACAGAAATGAACTTAACTGCTAAAGAATTTGTAAAAGATATTTGGTGGCCTGATATGTTGAAAATAGCAAATCAATTCAATATTAGCTATTCTGTTTTAATCACTTTTGACTATAAAAACAAAGTGGAACCGCCATTTTCATTCAATCAATGGGATGGTAATAAAATGAAATTTGATAATAAAATGGTTTCCATTAGTGAATGGTTTGCAAAAGATGCTTCCAAGAAAGGACACGAATTGGCTTTTCACGGTTATAATCATTCGGAATTAATCAAAAGTGTATGGAAAAATCAAGATTTTATAGCATTAGCATTGAAATCAGCTGAAAAAAAATGGGAATTAAGCAATTTTGGTAACTTACCTGTTTCGTATGTTCCTCCATCAAATTATATTGATAAAATGGGAATTAATAAACTTAAAACGTCAATGCCGTATTTAAAATATTTATGCAGTAGTTTTAACGGAAATCTATCTGAAGGCGAGGATAGAGAGTTTGATTTTGATCCATATAACAAGAACTTTTTTGACTATCCTAGAATTACGTATGGATATTATTTAAGTAATTCTCAAAAATACAGTCAGGAATCTGCCTATTTATACACAGGAATTTGGACACATTTTGTTCATCCTGACGATGTATATCAAATAAGTACTCATAAAGATGGTACTCAAGGTGATTATGATTCAAGGAATTCTTTGAATTTAGGATGGTATAAAACCAAAGGGAAAAACAATGGAATGTTTCCTGAATTTGTCAAATACTTAAAAGGAGTAACAACAAGATTTCCACAAATACGATTTTTAAATGCCGGTGAAGCTGCAAATATTGTAATGGATTGGAGGGCTTCTAATTTTTCATTTAATGCTAAAAACGGTATTTTTACAGTAGAAGAGCTAAAACCCGAAGATTCAATTTCAGGAAAACAGTACTGGTTTTTATATGTAAATCCTGAAAATAGTATCCAAATAGAAGCTGCATTAACAAACCAAAAAATCAAATTTTCCAAAACCCCTTTGTTAACGGGATTTCTTTATACGCTTTTTACAAATATTTCAAAAATTAGTTTACCAGATTTAAAATACATTCCCGAAAACAAAAAATTGGAGGGAATTGCCACTATTCAAAAAGTAAAAATGGAAACTATTGCCTATAAAGAAAATGTAAAAAAATATTTAGAATCATTAAAATTTGATGCTATGGATTCAGATCAATTAATGAAACTTGAAATTGAAGGTCTAAAAAGTCAAATGTTATCAGAAGAAAAAATCAATCCTGAAATTTGGAATAAATATACAAAATATATGAATTGGGAGGAAAAAGGATACCTCGTTTGGGGTTTATTAGAAACACACTGCAAAAAATATCCAACTCCTGAAAATATCCTATATTCTAAGGAATTAAATAAATTAGTGGAATATCCAAATGACTTGATTAAAGAAAAATGGTTGAGTGCACAAATGCTTGTCACGCCTAGTGATATTGCGCTTTTGAACAGTTATATCGCTGATTTTTACACTCCTGAAAATCAAAATAAAATTAAAATTGCCTTGCTAAATTTATTAGAAGTTGATTCTGGTTTTGAGACGTATCAAATGTATTTACAACATCTTTTGACGTATGAACCTAAAACGGCTTTGGATGAATTTCGCCTGATTTTACCTTCTAAAAAATATAAAAATTTAGCTGAAGATATTAGCTGGCTTTATGTTGATAATAATGAATATAAAAAAGCATATGATTGGTCTTTTTATGCTGATAACATTGATTTTTCAACAAGAATGTCTTGGTTAATTGAGCTGAAATCCTACAAGTTTTTAGAATCTGAATATAAAAAATACATACTCGAAAATCCGAAAGATTATAAGGCTAAAGCATTAATGAGTTCTGTTTATTTTGATATTGGAAAATTCAGAGATGCTTGGATTTTAACTAATTCACTACCGGAAAGTCCTCAAAAAGAAGATTTGAAAGCTACTTTGAATAATGAAGTTGTTTACGCAGAAATCGAATTACAACAAGAACTTCTTTTGAATTTTCCTGATTTGTTTTATTCTAATATCAAGCAAGAATTATTACGTTTGAACAGAAAACAATTTGGGAATTTTGTGGAAGTCAACTCTTCGTTGGAAAGTAATAGAACCGCAGCTTCGGCATTCAAAAATGAAGTTTCCTATAATTTTCACGATAAAAGTAAAAGCCTACATTCGGTAGCATTTACCTACAGTAATATGTATAAAATTAACTTTGAAATTGAAGATCCTGATAATATTACCCATTCTATTTATGGACTTCAATACCAATTTAGCAATCCTATAAACTTTGAAAAGTTGCAATATTGGTCAAAAATTAGAGGTGAATACAGCGATTTTGGCAAGTATTATTTCCAATTTGGATTGGGTGGAAATTATTCCAAAAACAAAAAATTTACTTCAGCAGAACTTAAAATATTTCCTGCAGAAAGTGGTGCAGCTTACAGCAAAAATATCTACAGAACACAAGGAAATTTTTATCACGACAGGTATTTGTTTGGATTGATAAATACAAGTTTTGCATTCGAAGCAAACTATTATACGAAAAGTAATTCTAATATTGCAGCTACAACCTCCGATTCCTATCAAGGTTCCATCACAACCAAAATTGGTTTGGACAATGGCGAAGAAAAAAAATCAAGATTAATACCATTTATTGAAGCTTCCTATTTGAAATCTTCTATCGGAAAAACAACCGTTGCACTTTCATCTGGCTATCCTTATTGGATGATTGAAAATCGTTTTTATGCTGGTGGTGGCTTGGGTTGGAAATTTGGAAAAGAAGAAAGTAACTTTGCGAGTAGGGTGGAAGCGTCTTGGTTTTATGATGATTATGCCGCTGATTTTAAACGATTAACAGGCGAATTATCCTATCAAATTCGGGATTTTACAGCCATAACCACATCATTTGAAATTTATTCTCAATCTAAGTTTTATTCCAATATAATTCAATTTGGTATAAAATACAATCTGAAGAAACGACAAAAAAAATAGTGATTGCCACACTTTTAAATGTAGCAATCACTATAGTTTATTTATTGAAATTCGTTTAGTGTCTTACAATAATTTTTTTAGTTTCTTTAAAGTCATTGTTCTCAAATTGAACTAAATAGATTCCATCACTTAATGTTTCTGTATTCATTATTATTTTGTTGTTTTCCATAACGGATTTCACTTTAACTTTTTGTCCAATCGAATTGAAAACACCAACTTTATACGCATTAATTCCATCCATTTCAATGATTAATTCATTATTAGTAGGAACTGGATATATTTTCATTTGCAATTTTGAAACTTCTGAAACACCCAAAGTACCTGAAACTATTACAGATTGTAGTAAATTATTATATCCTGTATTTGCTTCCCAAGTGGAATTATTTGCCAATCGGATGGAATATTCTGGACGAGAACTAATTGATGAATTTGCATCGGGTAAATTCAGAAATAAATTGTAAGTTCCAGCAATCATATTTGAGGGAAGCGTAACGTTTTCAGTAATTGTTGTTTCCACACCACTTGACCACAACCTTGGGTCGGTGTTCAAAGCAATTGAATATTCTTGATTGCTTGATGCATTTCGCAACACTAAATAAACGGTTCTTTGGTTGTATGCCGAAGCAAATCCAGTATTGTTTATTTTAAAATTTACCGCCATAGTATTTCCAATTGCTGCATTTTTGGGATATATTCCATTCACTAATTGATAGCGATATCCCAAACGATTTTGAATTGTTGGGAAACAAGCGCCTGCTTGAAAGCCACTGATTACACTCGGATTATAATCGAAATTCAAATACGACCAGTGGAATTGTTGCATTTCAGAAACTGCCGTTGGACATTGAGATCGAGGCTCATTTACGGCACACGTTTCACCGCCCATTGCTGTAAATTTTGTTTCTTGTTGCAAATACGGATACTCGCTTGATACATTATTATAGGTTCCAAAATCGGTTGAACTCGCTAAAAAACAATCGTTATGATGGCCTAATCGTGCAATATTTGAACCCGAAAAGGCTTGGCTTTGTGTTAATGCAGAGGTCGTAGTATATGTTTTTTGTTTCAAAGTTGGAGTTCGCAATTGCACCATTCTTGAACTTGGCAAAGCTGCTAAAATAGCATCTACAACTTCTCGTCTATTTGCATAGTCAGATGTTGACGGATTCATTCCGAAATAATCGGTATAATACCATTCCCCCCAAGAACCGATGAATCCCGCTTGCATTGAAGAAATAACATCCACATTGGCAATCAATAATGGTTTTATTTGTTGGATATGCGCTAAAATTTGAGCTTTTGAAGCATCTAAAGCACCGTTAATATTGTCGGAATAGGCAAAACGAACAATACATTTTATTCCTGCAGTTCTAATTTTGTTAAAATCAGATTGCATTGAACTCAAATAAGAGCTTGAAATTGGTGCATTTACAAAATTTTCTAAATAAAATACTCTCAAAATAAGTGTCGTATTGCTTGATTTGTAACCGTTTAAAGTATTTTGATCCAAACCTGTATAACTTCCAGAATGGACTTCCGTGTGTCTGTAAAAACCTCTTTCTGGGTTATTTATTGCAGTGGTGATTGGCGTATAGTTTACAGTTGAAGTGGTTTGTGCATTTCCAAAATAGGTTAGGAGTAGCACGATAAATGTTGAAATTGTTTTCATTTTAAAGCGTAATAGTAGGTAAATTGTATTCATTGTTTTTTGTGCTATTTTGTTATAACACGTTGCAAATGTAACAGTTGAATCAAATTTTGAGTTTTAAATTTGTGTTAAAACAACCGTTTTTATCGACAAATGACACTTTTTTGGAATTATTATAAAATTATACTTACAATGATGATTTTCATTTATTTATATCAAATAATGCAAATTATCTAAGTTGATTCTTATTTAGTCAAAAGACTGTTTACCTTTGTCAAAATTTATTTTATGTCAAAGCAATTTTCCGATTTAGGAGT
>JBILPJ010000020.1:0-18889 GCA_044373975.1 Flavobacterium sp.
CATTAGCAGCAGAAGCCTTAAAAGAAAATGCAATCAACAAAAGCACGGACGGAACTTTCGCTGATAATTCAGATGTAAAATTCCCAACAGAAGAGGGTCAGGTCGTTCGCTGCAATCTCTGTTCCACTTTGTTCCACAGAGGATTTCCGCTGCCACCCTTCATGCGAACCCCGATTTAAGATTAATTATGAATTATGAATTATGAGTTATGAATTATGACATTCAATTTTAGATTTTTCAAATAACCAAATTAACCCTTAGGAAATCTGAATTTAACATTTGATTTATTGTACTTGCGTATTGATTAAAGTTAACTGCGTATTGATTAATAGTAATTTACCATTTATTAAAAGGAATTTACCATACGTAAAAAGGATTTCATGGTGCGTAAAAAGGATTTCATGGTGCGTAAAAAGGATTTCATGGTGCGTCAAAAGGATTTCATGGTGCGTCAAAAGGATTTTATGGTACGTCAAAAGGATTTCATGGTACGTTAAAAGGATTTCATGGTGCGTCAAAAGGATTTCATGGTGCGTCAAAAGGATTTTATGGTGCGTCAAAAGGATTTCATGGTACGTTAAAAGGATTTCATGGTACGTTAAAAGGATTTCATGGTACGTCAAAAGGAATTTACAATGACACTATACTAAAAAGTGTGTAAGTAAAAAAAATGAAGGTTTGCACAAACCCTCATTTTTTTTACTTACACACTTTATGATATAGTACTAGTGCGGTAGCACTTTACTTTTTGCTTTTTACTTTTTGCTTTTATTTTTGTAAATCTGTAAATTTTAGTTTTACGAGTGCTTTGTAATATGGTTCGCCTGCTGATCCTAGAGATTTTACGTAGGCTTTGATTTCTCTCATGAGTTGAATTATGTTTGTATCGTTGAAATATAAAATATCATTCCGGTTTTTTCGTGCTGTAATTAGTGCGTTTCCTGCCGAGTTTACCAAAGTGCTTAATTTGGTTAGGTTTACGTGGTAAGATTGTAAACTTGCGATTTGTATTTCTGTTTCGTTTGGCACATATTCTGGGTGTGATGCTAATTGACTTGTATAGGTGTCAAGATTTGCAATTCGGCTGTCGTAACTCATTTGAGAAGTTGATATTGCATCGCCTTCGGCGGTGTCGGGGTTTACCACTTTTGGTTTTTGGTCTCCACGAATTTTTTTTGCTTGACTTGCTAAATTGTCTTTGTCTGTTGTAGAAATATTCAAAGATTTTGCAAAGTTTAACGCTTTTGTCGCTATTTTTCCAAGTGGTGCAATTTCAATTTCTCGGTCTGCAACTGCATTTTTGTAAATTGGTTTTTTGTCGTTTAAAACTGTAATTACTCCTGCAAGTGAAACTTTTATAGGTTCCAGATTTGCTAATTGTAAATTTGAATTTGATGGATTGTAAAGCGTACCCATTTCTTCTAAAATTTGATACCCTGAGCTGAAGTTTGCTACGTTTTTAGCGTTTCCTGTTTCTGATGTTGATGCCATAATTGATTTTTTTAAGGTTAATTTGGTTATTTGTTAATTTGGTTATTTGTTTAATCGGTTAATCGTTAATTTGTTAATTTGTTAATTCGGTTATTTATAAATTTTATAAGAAACTACTTTTTTTTCTTCGTGGGTACGAGCGTGACGCTTTAGCTAGCGGGGGCTTTTATCTGTCCGCTAGTATTTTACGAATTGATTCAATTTCATTAATTCTCCTTTAGTACATTCTTTCATATTTGAAATTGATTGACCTTTTTCAATTTTCTCCAAACTTCTTGCTGCTGAAACTCCTTCTTTGTCTGTTAAACCTAAAAATTTTGATATAGATTTAAGATTTGATTTGTCTTTTATGTCGAGCAAAAATGTTCTTTCACAATTACTTGAAAAATCATACCCTGGTTGATTATATTCTTCAATTCCTTGTGATAATAAAATTATCGAAACCCCTTTTGAACGAACTTCTCTCAAAAGTTTATCTAAAATTGGTTGATATTTTTTTTCTTTAAAAATTACGTGTGCTTCATCAATTAACATTACATATCTAATACCGGCAAATCCATTTTCAATTGGCGTATTTTCCATATTCATAAATGTATTGTAAATATAATTTATGATAAGAAATAGAGAAGTGAAACGAACTGAATCGGATAAATCGCCGGATAATGATAGATAAATATTTGAATTTAAAAACGAATTCCCTTTAGTTTTTGTTTCGAAAACATCGAATCTACTTAAATCGTCAATTATCGCAGTAAGTGAATCTTGTTTATCGTAAATTTCTAATAAATTTTCATTTATTTTTTCAAAACTTGGAAATTCGTTTGGTTTTAAATCACTAAAGGATTCGTTTGTAGCATCTCGTAAAGCTCTTTTTTGATTCTGACCAAGATTATTATATTTACAAATAATTTCTACAAATTTATCTATTCCCATTTGTTTATTTTTTTCATTTATGCTATCAATAAATGAAATTGGATTAACTGGAAATTTAGTATTTGGTGCGTCAACGAATTTTGCTTTTGTTTTATCGAAAAAAGGTTGAAATGTTTTTAAATCATCATCTTTTAATCCTTTGAAATCTAGATAAATAAAATTTACTAAATTGTTTGATTCTTGAGTGATTTGGCTTAAAAGTTCTAATGCAAATTGAGTTTTACCAGTGCCTGATGCACCCGCAACCGCAATATGAAAATTGTTATAAAGCGATGTATTATTGAAACCGAAATTTATTTCTTCGTTAGTTTTTAAATTTTTGCCAACTTTTATATTGATTGATTCTTGAAAATATGTTTTTTCAATATTTTGACTATTGTTTTTTATTGCATCATAGTTAATTGAAACAGTTTCTAAATGAGAAATACCTTTGTCTAAATGTTCAATTAAGAAATCGAAAAAAGTATAATTATGATTGTTTTCAAAAAGATTATCCATTAATTCTAATCCGTGGTCAATATGTAATTTTACATATTTTGGAATGTTTTCGTTTGTTTTATAGACACCATAATGTTGGCTAATTAATGAAACAAAAAAATCTCTATATTTTGAATCAAATAAAATATGTTCTTTATATTCTTTTCCTTTTGAATCGTATATATTGAATTCAGAATTTGTAAATTTTCTTCCGTTTTGCAAAGAATAACCAAGTGCAATTCTTGCAATAACATTTTCTTTCGTTCCTACTGGAAGTTTGTTAGTTAACCTCCTAACAATTTCTTGATTTTTCTCGGAAGTTCTTATATTAATTTGCATATAATTCGTTGTATGTGTTTATGAAATCTTCTGGAAGTGTTTCTTTAAATTCGGATGCATCGTTTTTTAAATTATGAATCAAAAAAGTTTTACTAACTTTTGGTTTCAATAAAGTAAATTCTTTTTCTGATAATTCTTTATGAAATAGGGGAAACAAAACAACTTGCTTTGAAACATTTGGGTAAAATTCTTTTATTACATTTTCTGCGTGGTCTTTATCAAATTTTTGTAATGGACTATCAATAAATACCGGAAAATCTATGTCCGATTCGTCAACTAATGCTTTTAATAGAGCAGAAGCATACATTTGTCTTTCTCCCATTGATAAAGAGCCTTTATCAATTTTTTCATTTCTTGAATTAAATAAATTAATATTTACATCGTCACCTGCTTGGCTAATTTCAACAACAATTTTATTAATAAAATTCTTTTTATGTAATAATGTATTCAATTCTTTTAACATTCTTTCTTCTAAAGATTTCTTTTTTTCTTCTTTAAATGATTTTATGAAAACTTTTAAATACCTAATTATTTCTTGTGCTTTTTGGTCTTTATCGCTGTATTTGCGTGAATCATCAATTCTTTTTCTTAAATCTTCTTGCTTTTGTTTTAAAGTCTTAATTTGATTTTTGAATTCGCCATCTTTTCTGTTTAAATCTGCAATTTCAATTTCGATAGATATATTACGTTTATCAAATTTATCTTTTGTATGTCGCATATTAGAAATATATTCATCTTCTGAATCTTTTTCAGCATTGCGGATTTTTCTTCGTTTTAAATCTAAAGTAGTTTTTGCTTTTGTATATTCATTATATATTTTTGTATAAACATCTTTGAAAGTATTCTTTAAGTTGTTTATTAAATTATTAAGTTCGTTTTCTTCTGAATCTGAAAATTCGTGAAGTAATTCGAAATTTTTAGGCAATTCAGGAATTTCATTAAAAAAATATTTTTTAACAAGTTTTGAAATTTGTTCTTCGTAAAAGTTTCTAATATCTTTAGGGATAATTGCTGGAAAATCTTTTTTCTCTTTTTCTAAATCATCAAGAATATTATTCGTTTTTTCATTTACGTTATCTTGAATATGTTTATTGTTTTTGAAATTATTTTCTATTTTTAGTTGATTTGAAGTTTCCATTAAAACTTCTCCTGCTAAACCAAAAGGAATTAAGTCAAATAATTCTTTTAAATCAATTTGTAAACCTTCAATTTTTGCACCTAGAATAATTTCTTCTTGTTTGAATTCATTCAGTTGGTCTAATGTAATTAAACTGCCTTCTTGGATAAGTTTTATTTGAATTTCATTTGAATTATTTGTGTTTTCAGTTTTTTCATCTGATAATGTTTGAATATTATTTTCAATTGTTTCTATATCAATGCTAGAATTTGCAATGTCTGCAATTACTTGATTTAGTTCTGCTTTAACTTCTGGCTTTGCTGATTTTTTTCTGTACTCATCTTGAATGTTTTCAAGTTGATCTTTTAAATCTTCATACTTTTTAATACCTAAAACTTCTGTGTATGCCTTACTTAACAAACGTCTTTGCTCACTTTCAGATTTTGGGTCGGCAAGTGCAACTACTTTTTCTGCATCGAAAAAGAAAAACTTTGCAATTTCAATTGGTAAAATGAAATCTCTAATAAATATTTCCTCTCCGTCTTGTTTCCCCGATGAAGTTAAATCTTGAATTAATTCGTTTTGATAATTATCAATTAAAACTTCAACAGTATCGGATGTACTTGTTACAGTATCAAACGAGCGAGTAATTTTAATTTCATCACAAGTAATTTCTGGGATTTTGACATCTTTAAAAGTAATCGAAACTGAAAATTTAGTTTCATCTTGGGCTTTAGCCAAACGATTTAAACTATTTCCAATATATTTACCGTAACCGCCTTTATCAGCAATTTCTTTTTGATACAATTCATCAACCTTTTCCATCTGTTTGCCATACAAACACCAAACCAAAGACATAAGAAAAGTAGTCTTGCCAAAACCGTTTTTACCACTAATAACAATAATATTTTTATCCCCGTCAGGCGATAAATTTATTTTGTTTTTTCCTTTGTAAATTCGGAAATTATAAAGTTCAATTTCTTTTATATACATTTTAGTTTGCTTTTTTTATAAATTCTTCAATTCGGTTTTCAATATCGTCTTTTAATCCTCTTTTACGGTTTAATAAAGATTTATTTTTCTGCAACATTAATAATTCTTGAATTAATTCAAAATCATTTTTATTGTTGTTACAAGCATTTTGTAAAAGTTGTAATTCTTTCTCGTTTTTTTCTTCGTGTTGCTTCATATCAAGCGAATTTTTAAAAATGTTATTATAAATATTTGAAACTTTATTGTTAAATAACAAATCTCTGTACCAAATTACTTGGATTGCTATTAATTCTTGGTTTGTAATTAATTCTAGATTCGGTTTTAAAATTTGTACTTCTTTTTGTGTTTCTAACAAACGTCTTAAAAGATCTGCACGATAAACTGGCGTATAACTTCCCATTCCATTTATTGCCTCTGTTTTGTTTCTCCTTGTTGGTAATCTATTTTCAATTATGTTTCTTTCTTCTGCTAATTGATTTCGGAATTTTAATAGTGGACTTAACCAAGTCAGACCATTATTAATTAATGCCGTCATTGATTTATCCTCTTTTACAACTGTACAAACCCAACAACCAAATCTACTTTGTCCGCAGGATTTATGTTCATTGTTAGTTACTACTGTTGGACATTCATAATCGTCAGCACTTGCATCAGAATAAATTTTAAAAAGTTCCGCATTATCCGAACCCCAGGGTGATTCCATAGTATTTATTATATACCAAACTTCATCCAATTCTAAATTTCGAATTGGTGCATACATAAAAGTATTTGGTTGTGTTGGATGTTTAGTCAGTCTTTTTCCTTTTATTTCGTGTTTTTTCATAGATTTTGCTCTACTTGCACTTTCTTTTTTTCGTGTTCCGATTAAAATTACTGCTTCGCCAAATTCATCGACTTGTTCTAACATAAGTCTTGAAGTTGGTTTGATTTTTAATCTTTCTGTGCACCAACGAAAAGCGTTATTTGGTGTTGGATAACCTTTTCCAATTAAGTTAACCCAAAAAGAATCTTCTAATCTTGGAATTGTTTTTCTAATATAAATTGGAATATCTTGCTTAACTGCTGCTAATTCAATTTTATCTAAAACTCTATATACATATTCAGTTATTACAGGATTTTCGACCATTGTATCGTTGCAAACAACATAAATATCTCGTCTAACAAATCCAGTTAGTTGTTTAATTTGTTCTACTGCTTTCCAAACTAATTGCAACATTACTGTTGAATCTTTTCCACCGCTAAAACCGATTATCCAAGGTCTATTCGTCTCATCTGCGTATAAATATTGGTCGATTATTTCATCTACTATTCCTTGTATAAATTTTGCCATTATTTAATTTTCTTCTTTTTATTTTTTTGTGTTTTCTAAGATTTTTTGTAACATTTCCTCCAACTACCTTATATGCACTACTAACTTTCATATATCCACCTAATTTTGGGTAGATTGGCGAAGGTTTGTTTTGCATTATTTATTATTTATTAAATTTCACGATAGGAACTATTCAAACCGTGTTTATTGTTTCTGTAATCTTGATTTGCTAAAAAAACAACGTGTTTTTGTTGTATAACAAATCCTGCGCATGCGTTGTGAGGGATAGTAAAAGCGGCAAAGCGAATTGTTTGCCTTGGAATCAAGAAATAAAGGAATCTTATTTCGACGATAAATACAATGTTTTGTATTCTTTGTAAATGTAACGTTTAATTTGGATAATCGGTTTTTTTGAGAAAAAGTTTTTTCCTATCCCCTCCCGAAGCTTCGGGACTTTCCAAAGGAAAGGGAGACGAGATGGGGAAGTGATAGAGGGGAAAACTGATTTTATTTTATTTTTTGTCATTCCGACGCAGGAGGAATCACATTATTTTTTCGTGGATTGCATTATGTGTTTCCTCCTTCGTCGGAAAGACAAACTGGGTGTCGGAAAGATAAACTGGATGTTATTTATTTTTATTTTTCTTGTTTTTTTGTAATTGCTTTATGTGATTCCTCCTACGTCGGAAAGACAAACTGGGTGTCGGAAAGACAAACTGGATGTTATTTATTTTTATTTTTCTTGTTTTTTTGTAATTGCTTTATGTGATTCCTCCTTCGTCGGAAAGACAAACTGGGTGTAGGAAAGAAAAACTGGATGTTATTCATTTTTATTTGGTTATTTGTTAATGCGGTTATTTGGAAAATCTGTGTAAATCCGTTTAATCCGTAAAATCCGTGGCAAAAATCATCTCCCCGTTTTGTCTTTACGAAGCACGAAGCAATCTCATTTCGTTTTCGCCGTTGCCATCAACAGATTGCTGCGCTCCGTTGCTCTTCGCTCGCAATTACGGAGACAAGACGGGAATGTGTTGATGTTGAGATAATGGATAATAGAATAAAAAATTCGAGATAATTTGTGTAATTCGTGGCAAAAAAACTTTGCGAACTTTGCGTAAATCTTTGCGCCCTTTGCGGTTAGAATCTAAAATCTAAAATCGTAATTCTTAAATCGAGTGGTTTGCGCGAAGGATAGCAGCGGAAATCCTTTGTGGAACGAAGTGGAACAAAGATTGTAGCGGATAGCCTGACCGAGTTTACGAAAAATATTGTATTACCTTAAAACGTTCAAAACGAGGGCGCGCCCAAATGAAACTTTTGATGAAAATAATAATTCCTATTTTTTATGTTTTTGTGACTAATTCAAAAAAAATCCTATCTTTAACCAAACCAAAAACTAAAAGTATGCAAGAAAATAGTCCAGAAGATTTTAAGAGAGAATTGGGTTTGTTAGACGGAACGATGCTGGTTGTGGGCTCTATGATTGGCTCGGGGATATTTATTGTGAGTTCGGATATGGTGCGCCAAGTGGGTTCTGCTGGGTGGTTACTTGCGATTTGGGTGCTCACGGCTTTGCTGACTATTGTGGCTGCGGTGAGTTATGGCGAGTTGAGTGCCATGTTTCCTAAAGCGGGCGGTCAGTACGTTTATCTGAAAGAAGCTTACGGAAAATTAATTGGATTTTTATACGGTTGGAGCTTTTTTGCGGTAATTCAAACAGGGACAATTGCTGCTGTGGGTGTGGCATTTTCTAAATTTGCATCCTATTTATATCCGCCTTTGAGCGAAAATAATGTCATCTTTGAAGTGGGGAATTTTCAACTTCATGCGGCTCAAATAGTTTCTATAATTACCATTGTTTTACTGACGTACATTAACAGTCGTGGGGTGAAAAATAGTAAAATTATGCAAACTGTTTTGACAATTATTAAGATTTTATCGCTTTTGGGATTAATCATTTTTGGATTTGCCTTGGGCGCAAAAGCCGAGATTTGGAATGCAAATTGGGCGGATGCTTGGGCAACAAAATCGTTTGTGAAAGAGTCTGGTTCTTGGATTCCAATTGGCGGAATGGCTTTGATAACGGCTGTTTCGGCAGCTTTGGTAGGTTCTATTTTTTCGAGTGATGCTTGGAATGGTGTGACTTTTATTGCAGGTGAAATTAAAAATCCAAAGCGAAATGTAGGATTGAGTTTGTTTTTGGGAACGCTAATTGTAAGTGTGATTTATATTTTGGCGAACTTGATGTATTTGGCTGTTGTGCCGCTTCAAGGAATTGCAACTGCCGAATCAGACAGGGTTGCGGTGGTAGCTTCGCAAAGTATTTTTGGTGAAATTGGCACCTTAATCATCGCCGTGATGATTATGATTTCGACATTTGCGTGCAATAACGGTTTGATTATGGCTGGTGCTCGTGTATATTATACGATGGCAAAAGACGGATTATTTTTCAAAAAAGCAGCGGTTTTAAATGCGTCAAGTGTGCCTTCGTGGTCTTTGTGGGCGCAATGTTTTTGGGCTTCTGCCTTATGTTTAACAGGGAAATATGGTGATTTATTAGACTTTGTCGTGATTATCGTTTTGATATTTTATATCCTGACTATCTACGGAATATTCATCCTTCGCAAGAAAATGCCTGATGCCGAAAGACCCTACAAAGCTTTTGGCTACCCATTTTTACCAATGTTGTATCTTGTTATTGCAACCGCAATTTGTGTGGCTTTGCTATTTACAAAAACGAGTACGTGTGGTTGGGGCGTTTTAATTATGCTAATTGGAATTCCGATTTATTATTTTACGAAAAAGGAAGAGGTTTAGAAGTTGTAGGTTTTAGGTTATAGGTTGTAGGTTGTAAGTTGTAGGTTGTTGGTTATAGGTTGTAGGTTTTAGGTTGTAAGTTGTAGGTTATGGGTTATAGGTTATAGGTTATAGGTTGTAGGTTATAGGTTATAGGTTATAGGTTATAGGTTATAGGTTATAGGTTATAGGTTATAGGTTATAGGTTATGGGTTATAGGTTGTAGGTTGTAGGTTATGGGTTGTAGAAGTAGCAAAAAATCCGTTTCATTTAAACTGAAACGGATTTTTTGTATCTATCAACTATCGACTATCAACCATCAACCAACAACCAACAACCATCAACTATCAACCATCAACTATCAACCATCAACTAATAGCCATCAACCATCAACCAATTAATAATACGTAAATCGTCTTACTTTAGCAATATATTTTGCCAATCGAATTACTTGGTGGCTGTAGCCGTATTCATTGTCATACCAAATGTAAAGCACGATATTTTTTCCGTCAGCTGAAACAATTGTAGCATTACTATCGTAGATTGAAGGTGCTGATGTGCCTACAATATCAGAAGAAACCAACTCATTATTCAACGAATATTTTATCTGTTCTACCAATTCGCCTTCCAATGCATATTTTTTCATTATGGCATTAATTTTGGCAATAGAAGTTGCTTTTTTGATTTCTAAATTCAAAATCACCAACGAACCATTTGGCACAGGAACGCGAATAGCATTAGAAGTTAATTTTCCCGCAAGGCTTGGCAATGCTTTTGCAACAGCAGTTCCAGCTCCCGTTTCGGTGATTACCATATTCAAAGCTGCGGCTCTTCCACGACGGTATTTTTTGTGCATATTATCCACTAAATTCTGGTCGTTGGTATAGGCGTGAATGGTTTCTAAATGTCCTTTTACAACTCCTAATGTATCTTCAACTGCTTTTAAAATTGGTGTAATTGCATTGGTAGTACACGATGCGGCAGAGAAAATATCAATTTCGTCTGGATTGTACTCGTTTTGATTTACACCGTGAACAATGTTTGGAACACCTTTTCCAGGTGCGGTCAGCAAAACTTTATGTGCTCCTTTTGAAGATAAATGACGGCGTAGCGCTTCTTCTGTTGTAAATGCTCCTGTATTATCAATGATTAAAGCGTCATTGATTCCATATATTGTATAATCAATTTCTTCAGGACTATTTGCAGTAATTACGTGAACGGTTGTGCCGTTAATTATCAAGGCGTTGTTTTTTACATCAGCAATGACAGAACCCATAAAATCGCCGTGAATAGAATCATAACGCAATAACGAAGCTCTTTTTTCAAGAAAAACAGCGTCATTTTTATCACGAGTTACAATTGCTCTCAATCGCAATTGCTCTCCTTTTCCCATTTTCGACATTAATTCTCTGGCTAACAAACGACCAATTCTTCCGAAGCCATACAAAACGACATCTTTTGAATTTATTTCTTCTGAATTTTTAGCATTTTTTAATTTATCGATAACAAATGCTTTCGCATTATTAAACTTATTTTCACTAGAATGGTATTCAAATGTTAGTTTTCCAATGTCTAATTTTGAAGGCGGTAAATCCAATGATAAAATGGCTTTTGCAATTTCTACAGAGTCAAAAATGGAAATTGGTTTGCCAACAAATTCTCCTGCATATTCGTGAAGATTAATAATTTCGCTTACATTTTTATCAATCAATTGATTTCTAAAAAGCACCATTTCGATAGATTTATCATACCATAAATCACTGATGATTTTGATAAATTCTACACCAGCTCTTCTTCGATTGGCTTGAAAAGCGACCTCTTTTTCATAAGAAATTGTCATAACTATTTGAATTAAATTAGAATTGTATTGTATTAATTTTTTGCAAAAGTACCCATTTCAATCGATTTCGTAACTGTTTTTTTAATTATTTTATAAAAAAAAGCCGATTAATTAAAATCGACTTTTGAAAAGTAATTCGTAAGATGACTTTTTTATAATATTAATCGAATAACTTGTCCGTTTACTGTCAACATTTCTATTTGAACGGTTTGATTTTCATCTAAATTTGAAAGTGCTTTAGATACCGTTTCAACGTCAACAGCTTTCACATTTCCAATACTCAAAATAATTCCACCTTTCAAGTCATTTGCGTAAGCACTTAATTTTTCATTGTTAATGTCTTTGATTTTTACACCATAATTAATTCTGTATTTTTTCTTATCAGCAGCATTAATATTCTCCAGATCCAAACCTTTGAATTGCGTATTTATCACATCACTTTTTGATAAAGTAACAGGAACGGTTATTGTTTTTTCATTTCTAATAAAGGTAACTTGAATCTTGTCATTTGGTCTTTTTGTACTGATATACCCATTTAATTCTGCAAAAGAAGAGATTTTTTGCGCATCTAATTGTATGATAATATCGCCCTTAGTCAATCCTGATTTTTCAGCACCAGAATTTTTATTAACTCTTTTGATATAAAAACCTTCTGTTTCTTTTACGCCTAATTCTTTTGAAGCCGAGCTGTTTAATTCGCCACCTTCAACACCAAGAATTCCTCGTTGAACGTTTCCAAATTCCATGATATCTTCAATTATTTTGCGAGTAATATTTGATGGAATCGCAAACGAATAGCCAACATAAGAACCTGTTTGAGATGAAATCATGGTGTTAATTCCGATTAATTCTCCACGAGTATTTACCAAAGCACCACCACTATTTCCAGGATTTACAGCGGCATCGGTTTGAATAAAAGACTGAATTCCAGTTGTATCCAAATTTCTTGCTTTTGCCGAAACAATTCCTGCCGTAACTGTAGAAGTCAGATTATATGGATTTCCAACGGCTAAAACCCATTCGCCCACTTTAACAATATCGGAATCTGCAAAAGTAGAATAGGGTAATTTATCTTCGGTATCAATTTTCAGTAAAGCAATGTCCATTTTAGAATCGGTTCCAACTAATTTTGCCTTATACGATTTTTTATTATTTAGTGTAATTTCTATTTCTGATGCGTCTTTTACTACGTGATTATTAGTTACAATATATCCGTCTTCAGAAATAATTACGCCCGAGCCAGTGCCAATTTGTTCCTGTTGTTGCGCTCCTTTATAGCCATAAAAAAACTCCATCATTGGATTTGAAATGGAAGTATAAGAAACATTTTTCACGTGAACTACCGTGTGTACTGCTTTTTCGGCAGCTTCTGTAAAATCTACAGCTTCGGATGATAATCCAACGGTTTTTCCGTAATTATTAGGAGCAAGAGTAACAACTGAATTTCTATCTTTCGAAAAATAGCCGTTACTGTCAAATAATAATTTGTAGGCTCCAAGAGTTGTAACACCGCTCAACAATGCTACTAAAAATAGATTTGTGAAATTTTTCATAGTTATTAAATTTGTTTTGAGTAAAATTATAAAAGTATTAGTTTCAAAAAAAGAGTTTAACGCCCGTTTAACAATGATTAACTTTTCATTAATAGTTTGTACTTTTGTGGTAATGCAATTAAATATGGAAATCAAATTTTATAAATACGAAGGAACAGGCAACGATTTTGTGATGATTGATAATCGGAACGAGATTTTCCCAAAAGACAACATCAAACTGATTGCGCATTTGTGCGACAGACGATTTGGTATTGGCGGTGATGGGTTGATTTTATTAGAAAATGATGCCACTTCCGATTTTAAAATGGTCTATTTTAATTCAGATGGAAATCAAAGTACAATGTGTGGAAATGGAGGAAGATGTTTGATGGCTTTCGCAAATAAGTTACAGATTATTGAAAAAACAGCGTCTTTTATGGCAATTGACGGGTTGCATTATGCTACAATTTCTGAAAACGGAATTGTTTCTTTACAAATGAAAAACGTAGATTCGGTAACCAATTCAACAGATTACGTTTTTTTAGATACGGGTTCGCCACATCACGTTCAATTGGTTTATGATTTGAAAAATATAAATGTTAAAGAAAATGGAGCTGCAATTCGTTACAGTGATTTGTATGGAAATGCAGGAGCTAACGTGAATTTTGTGGAGCAAATAAATTCAGATACTTTTTCGATTCGAACCTACGAAAGGGGAGTGGAAGATGAAACTTTGTCTTGTGGAACAGGCGCTACCGCTGTTGCAATTGCAATGAAATCTATCGGAAAAACGACTTCCAATGCGATTAAAATTAATGTTAAAGGTGGAAAATTAGAAGTTTTTTTCGATAATAATGATGGAAAATTTACAAATGTTTTTCTAAAAGGTCCTGCAACATTTGTCTTTGAAGGAAAAATTAATTTTTAAATTACAACTCAATTGATAACTTTAAAAGGTAAAAATATTTATTTACGCGCGCTTGAACCAAACGATTTAGAGTTTGTTTACGCGGTTGAAAATGATGAATCAGTTTGGGAAGTGAGTCACACACAAACGCCCTACAGTAGGTTTTTGATTCGTCAATATCTTGAAAATGCCAATCAGGATATTTATGAAGCCAAGCAATTGCGTTTGGCAATTTGTACTTTTGATGATGATTGCGCCATTGGTTTGATTGATATTTTTGAATTTGATCCAAAAAATAATCGTGCAGGAATAGGGATTCTCATTAAAGACAATGAAAACAGAAATCAAGGTGTTGGTTCTGAAGCATTACAATTATTGATAAAATATACTTTCGTGCATTTGAACTTACATCAATTGTATGCAAATATTTCTACAGAAAATGAAGCAAGTTTAAGTCTTTTTACTAAATTTGGTTTCCAAAATATTGGAACAAAAAAAGAATGGAATTTGGTAAAAGGAAAATACAAGGACGAGACTTTATTCCAATTAATAAATAATCAATTTTAAATTATACGTTTTGAATTTAAAAAAAATAATATCAATAGTTTCGGTTGTTTTGATAGCGGCTTTATTAATTTACGGTATCAAATTGTACAGAGATATATTTTCTGATAACACGAAATTTACCGAAAATGAATTTTTTGTTCATATTCCATCGGATGCAACTTATGAAGATGTGAAAAAGATAATCAGTCCATTTATTGAAAATATGGATCATTTTGAAATGGTAGCTTCCAAAAGATCGTATATTGAAAATGTAAAATCAGGTCGTTTTTTATTCAAAAAAGGAATGAACAGTTTTGAATTGGTTTCTACTTTGCGTCAAAATGTTCCTGTGAAATTGGCTTTTAACAATCAAGAGCGTTTGGAAAATGTTGTTGGAAGAGTTGGTTCTCAAATTGAAGCGGACAGTATTTCATTGATGAAAATATTCAAAGATTCTACTTTCTTAAAAGAAAATGGTTTTACCGAAGATAATGTTATAAGTATTTGTTTGCCAAACACGTATGAGTTTTATTGGAATACCAAAGCGGATAAATTCCGTGATAAAATGATTAAAGAATACCGCAAATTTTGGAATACCGAAAGAACTTCAAAAGCGTTAAAATTAGGATTAACGCCAGTTCAAGTGATGACTTTGGCTTCAATTGTGCATAAAGAAACCGTAAAAAAAGACGAAAGACCAAGAGTTGCCCGTGTTTATTTGAACCGATTAAAGTTGGGAATGCCACTTCAAGCCGATCCAACCGTAATTTTCGCTAAGAAAAAACAATTGTCAAATTTTGATACAATTATTAAAAGAGTCTATTTCAATGATTTAAAAATTAATTCCCCTTACAATACCTATTTCTATTTAGGATTACCACCAGGTCCAATAGCAATGCCAGATATCACTGCCATTGAAGCAGTTTTAAATCCTGAAAACAACGATTATATTTATTTTTGCGCCAGCGTTTCAAGATTTGGTTACCACGAATTCGCATCGGATTTAAACCAACACGCTGCAAATAGAAAAAAATATGTGGAGTGGTTGGACAAACAAATCGCTAAAAAGTAATTTTGAATTGGAATAAATGTTTGTTTCTACTGCTAAGTTTCCTTAGTTTTGAGATTAGTAATGCTCAAAAAGGTTTAAATAATTTTTTAAAACCATCTGATTCTTTAAATAGTCAGCGCAGAAATACAGTTGTAATTTCTGAGGTTTTGGCTTCATCATTAATTTTAGTTGGACTCAACCAACTTTGGTATGCCGATTATCCAAAGTCAAAATTTCATTTTATAAATGACAATTCAGAATGGATGCAAATGGATAAAATGGGACATTTATTTTCGTGTTATCACATAAGTAATATGAGTGTAAATGCTTTAAATTGGGCTGGAGTTCAGAAAGATAAACAATTGATTTATAGTACTGCTTTAGGTTTGACATTTATGACAACCGTTGAAATTTTTGATGGTTTTTCGGAACAATGGGGTGCGTCTTCGGGAGATTTAGTCGCAAATATAGCGGGAACTGGGCTTTTTGTATCTCAAGAAATACTGTGGAAAGAGCAGCGAATTATTCCTAAATTTTCATTTCACACCACTCAATATGCAGCATTAAGGCCAAATTTATTAGGAAATTCAATTAACGAACAAATTTTAAAAGATTATAATGGACAAACATATTGGCTTTCTGCAAATGTAAATTCTTTTCTTAAAAGGCCTAAATTTCCAAATTGGTTGAATTTTGCAATTGGATTTGGTGCGGAAGGGATGATTTCTGCAAATGGTGATTATTTAGCTTCTGAACCCAAAAGTTACCGACAATTATTTCTAAGCTTGGATGTCGATTTGACGAGAATTAAGACCAAATCACCACTTTTAAAAACTCTTTTTTCTGTTTTTAACTGTATAAAAGTTCCAGCACCCACAATTGAATTCTCTCGGAACAGCCAGTTAAAAGGACATTTCATCTATTTTTAGGAAACTTTAACTGCCTGAAAATCAGCTTTATTATTTTTTATGTATATTTGTTCTGTAGAAATTTCTTAAATAGTACTGTTTCTTGAATTAAAATCATCTTATGATTTATTAATTTTAAATACAGTATTGATGTTTTATAAACCCAAAAGTTAATTAGTATTAGCTGTTTATAATTAGTAACATCGTTAAGAAGAAAACTAATATATGTTAAAGAAAATGTTTTTTTATGCTTGTTTGGTAGGTATTGTTGCTTTTATTAGCTCAGGTTTTAAATCCATAAAATTTGATAAATACGACTGGTTTCATCTCGATGCTAATGATATGACTTATTATTCATTGCCTTCTTTGAGACACAATGATTACATTAATAGAAAAGTTCCATTTACAGGAAAGTTTTTTATAGGTTACAAAGAAGCGATTGCCTTCAAAGAATCCCAAGGGAAATACAAAAAAATTAACAGAATTGGTTATATGGGTAAGTATCAATTTGGTGTTGAAACCCTTAAAACTATTGGTATTTTCGACAGTTTATCTTTTTTAAACAGTCCAAAAATGCAAGAAAAAGCATTTGTTGCTTTGCTTGCTAAAAATAAATGGGAGTTAAAAGACGAGATTGCACAATACGATGGTGAAATTGTTGGCGGTGTTCGAGTTACCGAGTCTGGAATACTTGCTGCAGCCCATTTAGGCGGTGTTGGTTCTGTGAAGCGATTTCTTAAATCAAATGGAACTAGGAAATGCAGAGATCAAAATGGAGCTTCGGTGAAATCATATATGAAAGATTTTGGAGGTTACGAAACTTCGGGGATTAAAGCCAATAAAAAGGCTAAAGTAAAATAGTTTAAAACAGAAAACCACGTTAATAACGTGGTTTTTTTGTCTTACATTTTATGAATAATGAATATTGTTGGACGATTATGCAAATCAACTTTTGCTTTTTTCCAATTTACAACTCGCATTGTTTTGATGTATTCTGTTGGTAATGTGATGTCTGCTGCTATGCAAAGATGTGTTTCAGGATGCAATGCATTTAAAATATCTTCAAGCATTTTGTTGTTTCTATAAGGAGTTTCAATGAATATTTGAGATTGGTTTTTATCCATTGATAATTTTTCTAAGCCTTTAAGTGCAGCTTTTTTTTCTGAAGCATCAATAGGAATATAACCATTAAACGCAAAACTTTGACCGTTCATTCCAGAAGCCATTATCGCCAATAAAATAGAAGAAGGGCCAACTAACGGCACTACTTGAATTCCTTTTTCGTGAGCCAATTTAACAATTACAGCACCTGGATCTGCAACGCCAGGACATCCTGCTTCCGACATCAATCCTACATTTTTTCCTTCTAAACACGCCTGAATCATTTCTGAATGTTCTGACTTTTGAGTATGTTTATTTAATGCACTTAATTTTAGTGAAGCTTGAACTTTTTCTGGAGTTACACTTTTTATGAATTTACGGGCTGTTTTTTCGTTTTCAACAATGTAGTAATCAATCAATTCAATGCTTCTTTTTATGGTTTGAGGCAATACATCAAATGGATTTTCAGTTTCCCCTAATGTTGTTGGAATAAGGTATAACTTGCCTAAAAGCGACATTGGTTTCATAAATTTATAGTGTAATTAAAAGAAATGGTATGTGATATTTTAATTGAAGCTAATTTTAAGAATGCTTTTCAATTAGTTTCTTAGCAATGATTTCACAAGTTTCATTAAGCATTTTATAAACCAACTCAAAACCGTTTTCCAAACCAAAATAAGGGTCTGGCACATCCATATTTTCATTTGGAAATAACTCATTTAAAATTAAAACCACTTTGTTTTTTTGGGTTTCGTTTTTGGATAATGCAACAACATCCGCATAGTTACTTCCGTCCATTACATATATATAATCAAAAGTATCAAAATCCTCTGATTCAATTTGACGGCATTTTTGATTTGAAATATCTAAACCATTTATTTTTGAAATTTCGATAGAACGCAAATCAGGTTGTTTTCCAATATGCCAGTTACCAGTCCCACAAGAATCAACAATAAAACTATCTTTGGGAAGTTTTGACGATAATAATCCTTCCGCAATTGGCGAACGACAAATATTTCCTAAACAAACCATTAAAATTTTAACAGGCATTATAAAGACAATTTTTTATGGATATCCTCCATATATTTTTTAAATTGTTTATCTGTTGCAACTAAATTATCAACCGTTTTACAAGCGTGCAAAACTGTTGCGTGGTCTCGATCTCCAATTTGTGATCCGATATTTGCTAAAGATGCTTTTGTGAATTTTTTCGCAAAAAACATTGCCAATTGTCTTGCTTGAACAACATGACGTTTTCTTGTTTTTGACTGTAAAGTCTCTAAATCCAATTGAAAATAATCTGAAACAGTTTTCTGGATATAGTCAATTGAAACTTCACGTTTTACATTCTTAACAAATTTTTCAACAACTTGTTTTGCTAAATCTAAAGTAACTTCTTTTTTATTGAATGAAGATTGCGCAATTAATGAAATTATCGCACCTTCTAATTCTCTAACATTTGATTTAATATTTCTAGCAACATATTCAATAATTTCATCTGGAATTTCTACACCATCACGGTATAAAATGTTTTTCAAAATTGAAATTC
>JBILPJ010000119.1:0-7039 GCA_044373975.1 Flavobacterium sp.
ATTATTTTGATTTTTAGGGCAAATAGTTTCTTTATCGGAAGAATTTCAGAAATCTATTTCTAGGGAAATAAGTCATAATAATAACTACAAACCGTATAAATAAATAGGATAATAAGTTAGAATATTTCGTAAACTTTCCATCTCTATTTTTTAATGATTCTATTGTTAAATTGGAGCATTGATTTATGATTTTGTTTAAATGCAACAAATACTTTTCAGAAAAAGAGGTAGAATTAATTTCCACATTCATCTCGATGCTTCCGAAGGAACTTAAATTATTGATGTTAAATGACCCAACAGTTGTCCATTTACCATCAATTACTGCTGCTTTTCCGTGCAAAACGGATTTATTCCATTCAAATATTTCTATATTATACTTTAGTAAAATTGAATACAAATAAAGTGAAGCACTTCTAAGAATTGGCACGTCAGATATTCCTGATACTATTAATTTTATAGGAATTTTTCTCTTTGAAGCTTTTTTTAATGCCAAAGCTATTCTTCTTCCTGGGAAAAAGTAACTGCCAACAATTATGATTTCTTTTTGAGCATTAACAATTGCTTTGATATATTCTTTCTGAACCTCATTTTTTCTGTTTAACCAATCGTTTTGTAGAATTCTAATTGTTATGGGTTCTTTATCAAATATTGTTGTTTCTATTTTGCTTTTTCTAACCTTTCTTTTTTTGAAATAAAAGTTTCTACAAATTTGTTGTACTGGTTTTGCAACGTTACTTTCTATTTCAATAGCATAGTCAAGCCAAGGTGTTTTAAAAGATGAACCATGATATTTATCGGCAATGTTAATCCCTCCTATTAACAGTTTTTTGCCATCCGAAACTACCACTTTATGATGTAATCTACGTCCAATATAGAAGGAATTCAATGATAATATTGGCGAAAAAAAACGAACATTTATTCCGTTGTATCGAAGATTTTTCACACTATTTGATGAAAAAGAACTAGATCCAAAACCGTCTAAAAGTAAATAGACTTTAACATTCCGATTGGCAGCTTTTATCAGTGAATCAATAATTCTTAATCCTGTTGAATCGGTGTCAAAAATGTAAGTTTGTATGTGTAATTCTTTCACAGTAGTATTAATTATTTTTTCTAATCTTGAAAAATAATCTTCACCACTATAAACCAATTCAATTTTTTTTTGAACTTTAGACGATTTAATATCTTTTGCCAACATAATCATTTAGTTAAAATTAATAAGCAAAAATTAAAGAAAAAAAATTTGGACAAATTTTTTAGCATTTGACCTTAATAATATACGGTTACTTAGCAATAATTATTACTTTAATCAATTCAAGATTACACAAATAATTGTAGCACTTGATGTGTGTTTTATAATAAATATAACATTTGAAATTAACTTCAAAAACAATTATTTAATAAATCCGAATAAGCGCTAATACAATCGGCAAATTACACCTTTAACAAAGGTATAAAGAGTTTTCCCTGAAATTATCAAAAACAATAATTAATAAAAAGTTTATTATTCAATTCTTACTTTTATCTTTGTATGTTAAAACTAACATTGAAATGGATAATCACAATAAAAGAAGAGAAGCGTTATTATACCACGCCAAACCAACACCTGGGAAAATTCAAGTGGTTCCAACCAAAAAATATGCTACTCAAAGAGATTTGTCATTGGCTTATTCTCCTGGAGTTGCGGAACCGTGTTTAGAAATTGCAAAAGACGTAAATAACGTTTATAAATATACTGCAAAAGGCAACTTAGTAGCCGTAATCACTAATGGAACTGCCGTTTTAGGTCTTGGCGACATTGGTCCCGAAGCTTCAAAACCAGTAATGGAAGGAAAGGCTTTGTTGTTTAAAATATTTGCTGATATTGATGTATTTGATATTGAAGTTGACACCAAAGATATTGAAGCTTTTATTGCAACCGTAAAAAACATTGCGCCTACTTTTGGAGGTATAAATTTGGAAGATATTAAAGCCCCAGAGTCTTTTGAAATTGAAAGACGCTTGGTTGAAGAGTTGAATATTCCTGTAATGCATGACGATCAACACGGAACAGCAATTATTTCTTCAGCAGCTTTATTGAACGCATTAGAATTAGCAAATAAAAGTATAGAAAATGTTACTATTGTAATATCTGGCGCAGGTTCTGCAGCGTTGGCGTGTGCGAATTTATATGTTTTATTGGGCGTAAATCCCAATAAAATTATAATGTTTGATAAAAAAGGGGTTTTGTCGGATGACAGAACAGACTTGTCAGATCTGCAAAAAAGATATTCAAAAGGGTTAAAAAACTCGAATTTAAAAGAAGCTCTTTTGGAAGCAGATGTATTCTTAGGCCTTTCTGCTGGCAATATTTTATCTCCAGATATGTTGCTTGGAATGGCAAAAGACCCGATTGTTTTTGCAATGGCAAATCCAATTCCAGAGATTGATTATGATGTTGCAATTGCCACAAGGAAAGACATAATTATGGCAACTGGACGTTCAGATCATCCAAATCAAGTGAACAATGTACTTGGCTTTCCGTATATTTTTAGAGGTGCTTTAGATGTTCGAGCAACAAAAATTAATGAAGCTATGAAAATGGCGGCTGTCAAAGCATTAGCTGCTTTGGCAAAAGAATCGGTTCCTGAGCAAGTGAATATTGCTTATGGCGAAACTAAATTGATTTTTGGTCGTGATTATATCATACCAAAACCGTTTGACCCAAGATTAATTTCTACCGTTGCGCCGGCAGTTGCAAGAGCTGCAATGGAATCTGGAGTTGCGTTGCATCCGATTCTAGATTGGCACAAATATGAAGAAGAATTATTAGATCGATTGGGTTCTGACAATAAAATGGTGCGCCTTTTGGCAAATAGAGCGAAAACAGATCCAAAACGAGTTGTATTTGCAGAAGCAGATCACCTTGATGTTTTGAAAGCAGCTCAAATTGCCTTTGAAGACAAAATTGCATTCCCAATTTTGTTAGGAAATAAAGATATAATATTAGAATTAAAAGAAGAAATTGGATTTGATGCAGACGTTCCAATATTTGACCCAAAAACAAAATGTGAGGATAAAAGAAGAAATCATTATGCTGAAATTTTTTGGAAATCGAGACAACGCCGAGGTATTTCACTTTTAGACGCTCAAAAATGGATGCGAGAACGCAATTATTTTGCGGCAATGATGGTCAATGAAGGCGATGCTGATGCAATGGTTTCTGGATATTCACGAAGTTATCCATCGGTTGTAAAACCAATTTTGCAATTAATTGATAAAGCACCAGGCATTTCTGTAGTTGCAACAACCAATATGATGATGACCAATCGTGGCCCAATGTTTTTATCGGATACGGCAATCAATCCAAATCCATGTGCTGATGATTTAGCTAAAATTGCCTTGATGACTGCGAAAACAGTTAGAATGTTTGGATTAGAACCTATAATTGCAATGATTTCTTTTTCAAATTTTGGTTCTTCAACCAATGAAAGTGCGAGTAAAGTTAGAGCGGCAGTAAAATTTTTGCACGAAAATTATCCTGAATTACAAGTTGATGGAGAACTTCAAGCCGATTTTGCATTGAATCCAGAAATGCTTAAAGATAAATTTCCATTCTCAAAATTGGCAGGGAAAAAAGTAAATACTTTAATTTTCCCCAATTTAGAATCGGCAAATATTACTTATAAACTATTAAAAGAATTGTACAAAGTTGACTCTATTGGTCCGATAATGCTTGGAATGGATAAGCCTGTACACATTTTTCAACTCGGAGCAAGTGTCGAAGAAATGGTGAATATGGTTGCTGTTGCAGTTGTTGATGCGCAAGAAAAAGACAAGAGAAATAAAACAAAATAGTAAGTTTCTAAAAACCATAATTTATATATAATGACAAAGAAGATTTTCAATTGAAGATTTTTCTTATATTTGAAAATTACTTTATAAAATGATAGCACACTTACAAGGAAAATTAGTAGAAAAAACCCCAACAGATGTCATAATTGATTGCAATGGCGTTGGTTATCATGTCAATATTTCTTTGCATACCTATTCGTTACTTCCTGCTTCAGATTCAATAAAATTGTTTACGTATCTTCAAATTAAGGAAGATTCACATACGCTTTTTGGATTTGTAGAAAAATCAGAACGTGAAATTTTTAAAATGTTGCTTTCTGTTTCTGGAATTGGTGCGAGCATTGCAAGAACAATGTTGTCGTCATTAGAGCCAAAACAAATTATACACGCAATTGCCACTGCAGATGTGGTTACAATTCAATCTATAAAAGGAATTGGAAGTAAAACAGCGCAAAGAGTAATATTAGATTTAAAGGACAAAGTGTTAAAATTGTATGATTTAGACGAAGTTTCTATGAGTCAAAGCAATACAAATAAAGATGAAGCGTTATCCGCTTTGGAGGTTTTGGGTTTCATTAGAAAATCTGCCGAGCGAGTGGTTGAAAAAATCGTTAAAGAAAATCCTGATGCCACAGTGGAAAACATCATTAAATTAGCATTAAAAAATTTATAATACTTGAAAACATTTTACATAAAAAACAGAAGTTTCCTCATACAAATAAGCATTTGTTTACTTGTTTTACTTTCTGATTTTACATTACAAGCTCAGGTTGATGAAGACGTTCAAGATTCAACAAAAACTGGCTATTCAACAGGTCAAATAGGAATTCCAAATCCTCCAAGTGTTGTTGATTTGTATGTTTATGACCCTATAACAGACCGCTATGTTTTTACAAGTTCTGTTAGTGGATTTTCAATTAATTATCCTATAATTCTTACTCCAAAAGAATACAATGCCCTGGTTTTGAAGGAGTCTATGCACAATTATTACAAACAAAAATTAGATGCCATTGATGGAAAAAAAGAAGGAAGCGAAGCTGCAAAAAAAGATTTGCTGCCAAGATATTATGTGAATAATAGTTTTTTTGAAACCATCTTTGGGGGCAATACAATTGACGTTAAACCAACAGGTTCGGTAGAAATGGATTTGGGTGCTCGTTATACAAAACAAGACAATCCATCCTTTTCTCCAAGAAATAGATCGAGTACTACTTTTGATTTTAATCAAAGGATAAGTATGAGTTTAATGGGGAAAGTTGGTACACGATTGAATGTTAATGCCAATTATGATACCCAATCTACATTTGCCTTTCAAAACCTTATCAAATTAGAATACAACCACGATTTGAATGCCAATGAAGACGATATTATCCAAAAAATAGAAGTTGGAAATGTCAGCATGCCTTTGAATACTTCCTTAATTCGAGGAGCTCAAAGTTTATTTGGTGTAAAAGCGCAACTTCAATTTGGTAAAACTACAATTACAGGCGTTTTTTCTGAGCAGAAATCACAAACAAAATCGGTTACTTCACAAGGTGGCGGAACCGTTCAGGAGTTTGAATTGTTTGCATTAGATTATGATGCCGATCGACACTTTTTCTTGTCTCAGTTTTTCAGAAATAAATACGATTCATCGCTAAAAAATTATCCTTATGTAGATAGTAGGGTTCAAATTACGCGTGTTGAGGCTTGGATTACAAACCGACAAAATCGTGTTACAACTACCAATAATAATCTAAGAAATATTATTGCGCTTCAGGATTTAGGAGAATCCCAATTGACAGGATTAAATGACAATGAAATTGTAGTTGTAAATCCATCTACAGGGTTTTTCATCGGATCTGCGAATACGCCATCTGATAATAAAAATAATAAATTTGACCCAGCATTAATTGATAATGGAGGTTTATTAAATGGTAATATTAGAGAAATTGTAACTGCAAGTTCTGGATTTAGCCCAACAATTACAGTTAGTGAAGGTCAGGATTATTCTAAATTGGAAAATGCTAGAAAATTAAACACTTCGGAATTTACATTTCACCCGCAATTGGGGTATATTTCATTACAACAAAGATTAGCAAACGATGAAGTTTTGGCGGTTGCCTATCAATATACTGTTGGAGATGTCGTATATCAAGTTGGAGAATTTGGAACCGATGGCGTTCAAGCAACTGAAACTGGTGGCGTTACAGCCGGAACTACTCAGCCAACAACCGTTTCTACTCAAAGCTTAATTTTGAAAATGCTGAAAAGTAATTTGACAAGTGTTGAAAATCCAACGACTAATGTTACGAGACCTATTTGGAATTTAATGATGAAAAATATTTATCAAATTCCAGGTGCTTTTCAATTGCAACAAACTGATTTTAAATTCAATATTCTTTATACCGATCCATCGCCTTTGAATTATATTAATATTGTTTCGCCACTTCCTCAACCTCAGGATTTAGTGACTTCTACTCCACTTTTAAAGGTTTTTAATGTTGATAAATTAAATTACAATAATGATCCACAAGCAGGTGGAGATGGGTTTTTTGATTTTATTCCAGGTCTTACTGTAGATTCTCAAAACGGTAGAATTATATTTACAACAGTAGAACCTTTCGGAAAACATTTATTTGAAAAATTAAGAAACAATAGCACGGAAGAGTATAATGGTGTAATTTATAATGCCAATCAAACGAAATATGTTTACAGAAATATGTATCGTCAATCTCAAGCAACTGCATTGCAAGAAAGCGATAAAAACAAATTTCAATTAAAAGGAAAATTCAAGTCAACTGGTGGCGAAGGAATCCCAATTGGCGCTTTCAATGTACCAAGAGGTTCCGTTGTTGTAACTGCTGGTGGACGTGTTTTGGTTGAAGGCGTAGATTACAGTGTGAATTATCAATTGGGTCGTGTTCAGATTTTAGACGCATCGCTTCAAGCATCCAATACTCCAATTCAAGTTTCATTAGAAAATAATGCAGTTTTTGGTCAACAAACCCGAAGATTTATGGGTTTCAATGTAGAGCATAAAATATCAGAAAAGTTTTTGGTAGGAGCAACATTTTTAAAAATGACAGAAAAACCGTTCACTCAAAAATCGAGTTACGGACAAGAATCGGTGAATAATACTATTTTCGGATTCAATACTAATTTTTCTACCGAAGTTCCCTTTTTTACAAGATTAGTAAATAAATTACCAAACGTAGATACTGAT
>JBILPJ010000120.1:0-7024 GCA_044373975.1 Flavobacterium sp.
AATTACGACAATTCGACTTCAGATTTTCCAAATAACCAAATTAACGAATAACCAAATCAACCCTTAGGTAATCTGAATTTAACACTGTTTATTTCAGATTCAAATTTTTACATTAAAACTACTATTTTTTTCTTGTCTTTGTGAGGAGTCGCCTTGGTGTGTGTGACGTTAGTGCCAGAAGGTTTTTTTTTATTGTTTGGTTAAAGTTTCACCGTCAAGGACTAATTTGTTTCCAGAAATAGTGTAAGCTTGAGTTCCGATATTAGCATCTTCAAAAACTGCCGTTCCCCTTCCTTGTGAATAAACATAAGTAAAATAGAAATTTTGAGTAATATTTGTTCCAGAAACTAAAGAAACTGCATTTAAATTTCCTGAAGTAGTATTTTGAAAAATCATATAAAAATCAGTTTCAATTGTTTGTCCAGATTGAATTGTCGTTTGATGTCTTTGCCAAGTAGATCCAACTATACTTTCAGGATAACTTGATGTGCCATTGTCACTACTACAGCTTAAAGTGAAAATAGCAAGACTTAAAAATATAAATTTCGTAATTAATTTTTTCATAGATAATAAATTAAAGTTTAAGTTATTTAGTTAAATAGTTAGTAAATTTATTTTATAAGATAAATGTACACAAGTTTTTTAATTGGTTAAATGTTATTTATTTTAGAATTTAATTTTATTGAGATGCTGAAACAAGTTCAGCATGACAAGAACTCCCAATTAGTTCCCTGCTAACAAAACGCTTTATGTTTTGTCAATCTGAATTTAATTCAGATTCTGATTTTATATAATTATCGTGTGCAATCAGATTTCGCGCCCTTAATTTTGTTAGAATGTCATTGCGAGGAACCTGGCAATCTCATCACAATTATTTTCTTGTCTTTATGGCACGATTAAGATGCTCGCACTAGCGGGAGTTCGAGTTTTTGAATTTAATAAATTAATATTTATGGCTCTTTAGTTAAAATATAATTTTGACCATTTGCTGTTATTGTCAAACTCGAGCCATTTATTGTAAACGGATAAATAATATTTTCCTTGAATACTAAATTTGTTGTAGGAGTTGGACTTCCTGATGTTTTTGGTCCAATCAAGATTGTGCCATTTGGTTTGTTATATGTGTAAATAATTTTGTTACTATAAGAACCTTGTTCTAATATACTGCTTTCAGTACCACTGGTAAATGGATTATTTAATAATCCAAAATAGACATAATAAACATATATCCCATTTGGATTTTTCAAAGCATAGTCGCTTGGATACAAAGTTGTAGGAGAATCAGCCGTTGAAGTAGAGTCAGATTTCGAACAAGAAAACGCCGTTAATGTGATAATTGAAATTAAAATAAGTTTGATTTTTTTCATTTTTTTAAATTTAGTTTGCTTACTCTTTTAGGTTTTTAGCTTTCCCCTTTTTCGGTTTGTATCGCATTATTTATTTTCAAATATACTCTTAATTTTTCAATATCAGTTTTTTTAAACCCAAAATATAAAAATCATAAATCAATTTTCCCTCAGCCCCGATTGAGGCGGTATCCTCGTAGCGAAGCGAAGAGATATAGCCGAAAGCGGGAATTGCAATTCCAAATACAAAAGGACAATTCGCTCCAAAAGAAAAAGAAAATGCTTTGAAATAGAAGTGGATAATTTGCGTGGAATTTATCGAATTAAGGAAAAATGTCCTTTCAATTCTGTTCCGTCTTGAAGGATTGCCTTGTACCAATAATCGCTTGCAGGCAAAGGTTTTCCGAGTAAAGTTCCATCCCAAGTGCCATTTTTATTGTTCAGATAGGTAATTAATTTTCCATATCTGTCAAAAATTGCAATGGTGGTATTGTTGGTATTTTGAAAGCCCTCCATACTGAAAAAGTCGTTGTAGGTGTCGCCGTTTGGAGTGAAAAACTTTGGAAAAATAAATAATGTAAAATCGAAAGTAGCTTTGCCACAATTGTTTTTTTCTCGAACATACGCTTTTTTAACGCCTCCAATTATGTTTTCAAAAACATTGGAATTTTGGTAATTTATGCCGTCTAAAGAATATTCGTAATCGCCTGAAATAGCAGTTATTATCGTTACTTGCCTGCCGTCAATTACTACGTTTGTGATAACTGGAATGAGGTTTTCGGTTACAACTATTGTTTTTAAATTCGTGCATCCGTTAGGGCTTGTAACGGTTACTGTGTAGGTTCCTGGACTGGAAACACTGATGCTTTTGGCGGTTTCGGTGGTTGACCAATTGTAGGTTACGTTATTAATACCAGCATCTAAAAGGACTGATTTTGTTTCGCATAAAATGGCAGTTTCGTTTTGAACAATTGCAGGAATTGGATTCATAGTGAGTTGAACAGCGGTTCGATTTATACTCACGCAGGTGCTTATTGTGTAGGATTCTGCATAGAAAACCCCAGCGTTTGAGGGTGTGTAAGCTACTGAATTGCTTTGTAATAACGTTCCGCCTGTTGCGGCAGAATACCAATTTACACTTTCAGTTCCAAATGTAGCTACTGTTAATGCTGGAATTGCATCGTTTTCGCAAATTAATTCATTGCCATTACTTAAAGGGGCAAGCGGTTTTGGTTTGATTATGATGCTAAAAATTTCTGAAATTGTAGAACAGAATGCATTGTTTAAATTGGTAATATCTTGTGCTACTTTTACACGATAATAGTGAGTTGTTGTTATGTTTGGAGTTCCGTAATTACTAGAATTTTCACTAATAATATCATTCCAAATTACATTATCCAAACTCTCTTGCCATTGAAATACGTTTGGTGTTATTCCTGAACTATTGACTTGCAAATTGATATTTATAGGCGTAACATCTTCGCAAACGGAATAGGTATTTCCCGTAATTCCTGTAGTGCCAATTGTTGTGAAATCGCCACAAGAGCGGAACATAATATCGTCAATGGCAAGGTCGTTTCCGCAACCGCCAACGCCGTTATTTCTCATTTTTAAAACTACAGAAGTTTGACCGATTCCGGTTGTAAATACCAAACCGTATTGTGTCCAAATTGGTGATGAAGTAGGGTTAATATCGCCTGTATTTCCTGATCGTAAAAGGATAGTTTCTGTTGCATTCCAAATTTCAAAAGTCACATTAATTGGAATACTATTTCCAGAACAAGCAGTTGAATTTGCATTTGAGACATTCATTAACCAAGATGAAAATTCAAAAGTGGTATTGACGCACAATCCTGAAACGACTCTTTTGTAAAACTCACTTGGTGTGAAACTTGCATTTACAATTAATGATTTTCCGTTTGTTCCATTCGGTTGATTATCGGGAGTGTGATCGGGTGAATTGTGCCAAGAACCGTATTGATTTGTTCTGTAATATAATGTATAAAGTCCGTCACCAGGGGTTCCAGCGATAAAAGTATAGGAAGTTACACCTGCTGGCAATGCGGGACCATAATCAGTACCGCTTCCAAAATCTTCTGTGAAAATGGGAATTCCTTTACTTCCATTACAAAAGCTTAACTGTCCAAAACTTTGGAAAGCTGAGAATAGTAGTAGAAGTAAAAAAAAACTTTTTTTCATTTTAAATTTTAATGATAAAAAAAGCTGTCTTTAATTGACAGCTTCTCATTTAAATATATTTATGTTTTAAGCTTTTATTTTTGCCAATATAGAATTGAAAGTCTCGCTTGGTCTCATTGCTTTGCTAGTCAATTCAGGATTTGGTTGGTAATAACCACCAATGTTTTGAAGTTTTCCTTGCGCTGCAATTAATTCAGAATTGATTGTAGTTTCATTGGCTTTAAATTCAGTCGCAATAGGCGAGAAAATCGATTTTAGTTCCGCATCTTTAGTTTGGTTTGCCAGCGCTTCCGCCCAATACATTGCCAAATAAAAGTGAGATCCTCTGTTGTCAATTTGCCCTACTTTTCGAGCTGGAGATTTGTCATTGGCTAAGAATTTATCACTTGCTTGATCAAGAGTTTCTGCTAAAACAATAGCTTTAGAGTTGTTCAAAGTTTGTCCCAAATGCTCTAATGAAGCTCCTAATGCTAAAAATTCTCCCAACGAATCCCAACGTAAATAACCTTCTTCAATAAATTGTTCTACATGTTTTGGGGCAGAACCACCAGCGCCAGTTTCAAACAAGCCACCGCCATTCATTAAAGGAACAATAGAAAGCATTTTTGCAGATGTTCCAACCTCAAGAATTGGGAATAAATCGGTTAAATAATCACGTAATACATTTCCAGTTACAGAAATAGTATCTTGCCCTTTTATGATTCTTTCTAATGTGAAATTTGTAGCATCAATTGGATTTAAAATACGAATATCTAATCCAGTTGTATCGTAATCTTTTAAATATTTTTTTACTTTTTCAGTAATTTCTCTATCATGTGCTCTGTTTTCATCTAACCAAAAAACGGCTGGAGTATTTGATAATCGTGCTCTGTTAACTGCAAGTTTTACCCAGTCTTGAATTGGGGCATCTTTTGCCTGACACATTCTGAAAATGTCATTCTTTTCAACTTCTTGTTCCATCAACACATTTCCGTTGGTGTCAATAACACGAACAACTCCGTCTTCATTCATTTGGAATGTTTTGTCATGAGAACCATATTCTTCTGCTTTTTGAGCCATCAAACCTACGTTTGGAACACTTCCCATTGTAGTTGGGTCAAAAGCGCCATTTTTTTTACAAAAGTCAATTGTTGCAGCATATACACCCGCATAACATCTGTCTGGAATGACTGCAATTGTATCTTGTTGTTTCCCGTCTTTATTATACATTTGTCCAGAAGTCCGAATCATTGCTGGCATTGAAGCGTCAACAATTACATCCGATGGAACTTGCAAGTTGGTAATTCCTTTTTCTGAATTTACCATTGCCAAAGCAGGTCCGTTTTCGATAGCTTGATTAATAGCCGCTTTTATTTCGGATTCTAATGAATTTCCAGCAATTTTAGCATAAACATCACCCAAACCATTTCTTGTGTCAACTCCTAATTCAGCAAATAACGCTTCATATTTTTCAAAAACAGTAGCAAAGTAAACTTCTACAATTGCTCCAAATATAATTGGGTCTGAAACCTTCATCATTGTTGCTTTCAAGTGAACAGAAAGCAATACATTTTGTTCTTTGGCTTCTTTGATGGTTTTAATAACAAAAGCTTTTAAGCTATTCAAGTTCAGTACTGAACTATCAATAATTTCGCCTGATTTTAGTGGCGTACTTGCTTTTAAAACTGTTGTTGAACCATCTTTGGCAACGAATTCAATTTTAACATCGGTAGCATCAGAAAGCGTTACAGATTTTTCACTTCCGTAAAAATCACCGCTTTCCATTGAAGCAACTTTCGTTTTTGAATTGACTGACCATGCTCCCATTGAATGTGGGTTTGCTTTGGCAAAGTTTTTAACAGCTTTTGGTGCTCTACGATCTGAATTTCCTTCACGCAAAACAGGGTTTACAGCTGATCCAAGTACTTTGGAGTATTTGGCTTTGATTTCCTTTTCAGCATCATTTTGAGGGTCTTCTGGAAAGTTTGGAATTGCATATCCATGTAATTGTAATTCTGCAATTGCCGTTTTTAGTTGCGGTACAGATGCAGAAACATTTGGTAATTTTATGATGTTTGCTTCAGGAGTTGTCGCTAATTTTCCAAGTTCTGATAAAGAATCTTCTACTTTTTGGTCTTCATTTAAAAAATCAGAAAAATTGGCCAAAATTCTTCCCGCTAAGGAAATGTCTCTTGGCTCGATTTCAATATTGGAAGTTGCGGTAAATGCTTGAACAATTGGCAAAAAAGAATAGGTTGCAAGTAAAGGCGCTTCGTCAGTTAGCGTATAAAATATTTTAGTTTTTGTTGACATTTTATTAAATTTATTTTGGGACTACAAATATAAGAAAAATCGTTTTCGATATTGTTAATACAGTCTAATTATGTTAGATTTAAATGGGAATTATACGAATTTATTGTTTTTTAATTTTTTATATGATGAATTCCTCATTTGTAAGGCTGATTTACTGATAAAATGAAAATCCCGTTTCGAAATGAATCGAAACGGGATTTATTATTAAGAGACATTTGACTATCTTCTTTTATCTTTAATTTTTGCTTTTTTACCAGTAAGCTCTCTGAAATAATAGATACGAGCTCTACGAACAGCACCTTTTTTGTTGATTTCAATTTTCTGTAAAGCGGGCAAGTTTACTGGGAAGATACGCTCAACTCCAATTGCACCTGACATTTTACGAATAGTAAAAGTTTCTGTGTTTCCAGAACCTCTTCTTTGAATAACAACTCCTTTAAAAAACTGAGTTCTTGTTTTTTCACCCTCCTTAATTTCGTAGAAAACTGTGATTGTGTCTCCAGCTCCAAATACAGGGAATTCTTTTTTTGTTACAAATTCGTCTTTAACGAAT
Organism: Flavobacterium sp.; assembly: GCA_044373975.1. GTDB lineage: Bacteria > Bacteroidota > Bacteroidia > Flavobacteriales > Flavobacteriaceae > Flavobacterium. The sequence continues at coordinate 6,391 of JBILPJ010000120.1, forward strand.
TTCATTAAATCTGCCATGATAATTTTTTTAATTATGGTTTTAAATCTGAGCAACATTCGCGGATTTCGCCAGAGGTTGGTCAAATGTGGGTGCAAAAGTAAATAATTATTTTGAATTATAAATTATAAATTATAAATTATTTGGCACGTTGTTGTGATTTTAGTTTCTTAGTTTATAATTAATACCTCGGAGCTTATAATTATAGTCTTTGAGTGTATAATTTGATACTATTAGTCTATAATTAATACCTCGGAGCTTATAATTATAGTCTTTGAGTCTATAATTTGATACTATTAGTCTATAATTAATACCTCGGAGCTTATAATTATAGTCTTTGAGTCTATAATTTGATACTATAAGTCTATAATTAATACTTCAGGGCTTATAATTATAGTCTTTGAGTGTATAATTTAGTATTTTAATAAAGTTTGTAGAAAAAAATAATTATAAATTATTGGCACGTTGCCTTTTCATTTAAAATTTAAAATTCAACATTTAAAATAATTTCTATTCATTTAATAAATCCGGTCTTCTATTTTTAGTATGTTCATACGCCTTTTCATCTCGCCATTTATCAATTTTAGCAAAGTTCCCGCTTGTTAAAACTTCAGGAACTTTCCAACCTTTATAATCT
>JBILPJ010000121.1:0-7010 GCA_044373975.1 Flavobacterium sp.
CTGTACGTCCTGAACGGTGATTGTACGTTTCAATTTCATCTGGTAATTGATAATTTACAACGTGTGTAATATTATCAACGTCAATTCCACGGGCCGCAACATCAGTCGCAACAAGCATTTGAATTTGACGACCTCTAAAAGATTTCATAACACCATCACGTTGCGCTTGAGATAAATCTCCGTGCAATGCAGCAGCACTATATCCATCTTCAATTAATTTTTCAGCAACCGCTTGAGTATCACGTTTCGTTCTACAAAAAACCACTGAGAAAATGTCTGGATTAGCATCTGCTAAACGCTTCAAAGCTTCGTAACGATCACGCGCATTTACAAGGTAAAATTCGTGTGAAACTGTTGCAGAACCTGAGTTTTTAGTACCAACAGTAATTTCTACTGGATCGTGCATGAATTGTTTTCCAATTCTAGCAACCTCGGCTGGCATAGTTGCAGAAAACAACCACGTGCTTTTGTCATCTGGCGTAGTTGAAAGGATGTTTACGATATCTTCGTAGAATCCCATATTCAACATTTCGTCTGCTTCGTCAAGAATACAGTAATTAATTTGAGAAATGTTTACCAAACCTCTGTTAATCATGTCTTGCATTCTTCCAGGAGTAGCCACAATAATTTGTGCTCCTCTTTTAATGTCTCTCGCTTGTTCTGTAATGCTAGCTCCACCGTAAACTGCTACCACATTAATACCTTTTTCGTATTTAGAGTAGTTTTTAATTTCGTTGGTAATCTGCAAACACAATTCGCGTGTTGGAGATAAAATCAATGCTTGTGTATTTCTATTGTTGGCATCAATTTTCTGAATAACTGGAAAACCAAAAGCTGCCGTTTTCCCTGTCCCTGTCTGAGCCAACGCAACTAAATCTGTGTCTTTTTCCAATAATAGGGGAATCGCTTTCTCCTGTACTTCGGTCGGATTCTCAAATCCTAGATCTAAAATCGCCTTCAGTAACGATTCACTCAATCCTAATTGTTCAAATTTATTCATATAGTATTTTAAATATTTTGCAAAAGTACACCTAATATTTGTTAATAACTAATGGTTTTATTAGAATTGATGTTTTATTAATAATTGATAATCAGTATTTTAGATTTTTGAATTTTGAATTTTGAATTTAGATCGGGGAAAATTGTTCATAAATATACTTTCATTTTATGAGAAATGTATAAAAATTAAATGTTTTGAAGGAAATCTAAAAGTGCTTTGGTAGCTTTTCCACGATGGCTAATTTCATTTTTTACCTCTAATGATAATTGAGCAAATGTTTCATCATAATTTGTTGGTTTAAATATCGGATCGTATCCAAAACCTCCCAATCCGATTTTTTCTGTTATGATTTCTCCTGAAGCAATTCCTTCAAAAAGATATTGTTTCCCGTTTAAATTCAATGCAATTACTGTTTTAAATTGAGCCGTTCTATTGGTTTTATCGGCTAATTCATTAAGTAATTTGTTCATATTATCATCTGCATTTCTTTGTTCCCCAGCATATCGAGCAGAATAAACGCCAGGTTCCCCATTTAAAGCTTCCACTTCCAATCCCGTATCGTCCGCAAAACAATCAAGTCTGTAATTTTGAGTTACATAGTTGGCTTTCAAAATGGCATTTCCTTCAATAGTTTCAGAAGTTTCGGGGATTTCTTCCAAGCAACCGATACTTTCCAAACTTACTATCTGAATAGATTCCGGAAGCATGCTCTGGATTTCAAGTATTTTATTTTTATTATTAGAAGCGAAAACTATTTTCATGAAAGGTATGTTTGTTAATTTGGTGATGCGGTTATTTGTGGGATTCTGGAAACGAGAATTATTTTTTACCACAAAAGTAACAAAGAAAAGTAAAGTAACAAAGAGCGTAAGAATTACTATACATTGTTGGACTTATTAGAGTTTTGGGCATGCCCCTACGTAAAAACTTCGGGTCAGGTCGTTCGCTTCAATCTCTGTTCCACTTTGTTCCACAGAGGATTTCCGCTGCCACCCTTCATGCGAGATTTCGGGAAATACGATGTTTTGAATTTTTATTGTTTGCTTTTTTGCGGTAAATTATCGACTAACTCCGTCAGAGTTTAAAACTCTGACGGAGTTGTGAAACAGAAATACCTGTTTTGTCAATCTGAATTTAACCTTTGATTTGTCAATCTGAATTTATTTCAGATGCTAAATTTAATTTTCTTTTAGATGCTGAAACAAGTTCAGCATGACAAGAGTTCGCAATTAGCTATTGCAAACAAAACGCTGTAGGTTTGTCAATCTGAATTTATTTCAGATTCTAATTTTATAACATTATCTTGGGAAATGTGTTGTTTCTCCCTAATTGTGTTTGAATGTCTTTGCGAGGAACGCGGCAATCTCATCACAATTTTTTACTTGTCTTTGTGGGTACGAAGTCGGGAGACTTCGCACAGCAATCCCGACTATTAAGAATGTTAAATTTTTCAAGAACACTTTGCAGAGCGGGGTTAATCTCAATTAGCTAGAAAATAGTTGAAACAATATTAATTGCAATATAACTTTATCCTTTCATAAGCGTCTGCGTATCCTAATTCTCCCGCTTTGCTATAATCTAAACAAGCACTTGCTTTTTGTTTTAACATTGATTTTGCAAGTCCTCTGTTGTAATAAGATTCCTTATCTTTAGGGTCTATTTGGATTGCTTTTGTATAATCTAATATTGCACCCTGATAATCTTTTAATAAAAACTTAGCGTTTGCTCTACAATAATAACCGAGGTTTGATGGCTTAATCGTTAGTGACTTGTTAAGGTCCGATAATCCTCCTCTGTAATCCTCTAATATTGTTTTTGCTCTTCCTCTATGTAAATAAGCTTCGTCATTTGTTGGGTCTATCGCTATTACTTTATTATAATCAGCAATTGCTCCTGAATAATCTTTTGAATTGAACTTTGCTTGCCCTCTGTTGTAATAAACATTACTATCATTTGGTTTAATTTCTAAAACTTTATTATAATCTTCTATTGCTCCTTGATAATCTTGTAAATCTAATTTTGCCATTCCTCTAAAATAATAAATATTCTCATTTTCTGGATTAATTTCCATTACTTTGTTGTAATCGTCTAAAGCGCTTTGATAATCTTCTAAATAGCAATATGCATTTCCTCTATTTTCATAAGCAACTTCATTATTTGGGTCAATCTCTATTGCTTTGTTAAAATCTTCTATTGCACCTTGGTAATCTTGTAAATAGTATTTTGCCATTCCTCTGTAAGTATTATCAGTTTCTGGATTAATCTCTATTGCTTTATTATAATCTTTTATAGCTCCTTGAAAATCTTTTGAATTATATTTTGCATTTCCTCTATAATTGTAAGCATTTTCATTCTCTGGATTAATTAATATAGCTTTAGTATAATCAGCAATTGCTCCTGAATAATCTTTTGAATAGAATTTTGTTTTCCCTCTACGAATATAAGTACCAACATTATTTGGTTCAATCTCTATTGCTTTTGTATAATCTGCAACAGCACCTTTATAGTCTTCTAAATTTAATTTTGCTATTCCTCTTCCTTCATAGGCGTCATTATTATTTGGGTTTATCTCTATTGCTTTGGTAAAATCCGCAATTGCACCTTGATAATCTTCTAAATTGGATTTTGAATCTCCTCGCTGTAAATACGCATCAATATCTCTAGGATTTATTGTTAATCTTTCGGTACATTCTTGTATTACACGCTTATAGTCTTCTGAATTGTAAGGAGTAAACATATTCTCGAATTTTTTTTTATTTTTTTCAGTTTCTGTTAAATCTGCAACTTCGTTGTTAACAATTGTATTCAAAGAATCATTCATTATCGTCAATGTTCCATTATTTGGGTCAAATTGAAATTTTCCCAGTTTAGCCATTGCAGTTTGTCCTAACAATAATGGTGCTGATAGTTCGTGAACTATTGTGGCTTTAACATCGTTTAAAATTAGACCTGAAAACTCAAATTCTCTAATATTGATTATTGTTCCTGCACTAATATTACCTGTAGCATCTTGAAATTTTGCTTCACTCAAAATATCTTCCTTTTTTAAGTAGCCATTTTTTAATAAAAAACGAGCTTCTGTTAAAGAGATAGATACATTACTTGCTCCTGTATCAAAAATAAATTTGAGTTTTATACCATTTAGAGTACAAGGAATAGTGTAAACTCCTCCTTCCATTTCCATTTTTATTGTTGTTTGTGAGCAAACACAAATAGTAGATAAAAATATTGTCAATAATAAAATTTTTTTCATTGTCTTTGTGGTTTAGAAATCCGTGCTATCCTTTGTGGGGATATATCTGAGAAGTCGGGATTACTGTTTATTTATTAGTTTTCAATTTGAATTTCGTATGTTTTACCATCTTCTCCATCAACACTTGCTCTTCCATCTTCGTCAATATCCGCAAAGGAAATATGGTCTTCGTCTAAATAGCCACCCTTTGGAAAGTTTATTTGAATAACTTGACAGTCTTGAACTTCAACATCCAGAGTATAGCTTGAGGAATAACCTGTTTCTGGATTATTGTAGTCTACTGTTGCAGAGTAATTTCCATCTTCAAATTTACAACCTGAATTAGATTCTATTGAATTTTCTTCATTTTCACTTTCATTTGATTTATTAATTGTTTCTTCTTCATTTTGCTCTTGTTCGGTTGAATACGAATTTGTTGAAATTTCATTGTTATTGTCATTACTTTTTAAATTGCAAGAATTAAACAAGAATAGAAAAATGACGAAATATGATATTGTGAATTTTGTTTTCATATTTTATTCAAAGATTTTATCATACCATTTTGCTACATCATCTTTTATCAAGTCATGATACTTGTATAATGTTAAAGCAAGTCCAAATTCTGCTCTTTTTGATTTACTTTCGTTTACGGTAAAATAACCATAAAATTCTCCATTTTTATCAACGATAATGGGTGGATTTGAACTGTATGAATTCCAAGGGGAATTTGAATTGTATTCACTTCCATAAGTTCCATATTCATTCCAGATTGATTTTGAATTGTAACTACTACCATAAGTTCCATACTCATTCCATATTGAATTTTTATCGTAACTGTTGCAGTTTAAACAACCAAGATATTCGTCATGATTTTGACCTCCATATATATGAAGTGTTTGTGAAAAGCAAGTTGTTATAAATCCTGTAAATAATAAAAAGGCTAAAATTATTCTATTCATTTCTTTTCTATTCATTTCTTTTCTTTCAACTTTTCGGTTAATCTAAAACCCGATTGATTCGGTTTTTTTCTTGTTTTCCTGCTCTCGATTTTGGTTACGGATTGCAATTCTGCGCTATCCGTTGTGGGTACATATCCGAGTGGTATGCTTGTACGGCGTTTCTTATATAAACAATTATGTTTAATTAATTTCTATTTTAATTCTCTAATAGTCTTTTGATTTCACTTGTCAACCATCCCCAATCAAGATTAACAAAAAAACTTATGTATATGTTTTCTTTGTTTTTAACATTAAGTGTTACAAATGTTTTATTATTTATTGAGTCAATAGATGCGATATTTGAGATATTTACAAATTTATAGCCCTGATCTGTGGGCATATTACAAAAAATTGGTTTTTTCATTACTTTTTAATTTTAATTTGTATCAATTCTTATTCTATAATCAGTAGCTCTTTCACCACCATCCATTTTGACTAATTTATTGTTTTTAAAATAATAGAACTTAACGTTCTCGGCATTAAAACCATAAATTACTTTATAAATAGTCCATTCTCCATCCATTGTTACAAGTTCCTCATATTTCGCCTTTTTAATAAATTCTTCTACTGACATACCTGAAGAAATAGACGGTGATTTCGTTGAATAACAAGATATTAACAATCCGCAAATTAAAATACTTAATAATTTTTTTTTCATAATATTTGGTTTTAAATGTTGTACAATGTATTGATTGGCGAAGGTTTGTTTCGCATTATTTATTATTAATTAAATTTCACGATAGCAATTATTCAAATCGTGGTTATTGTTTCTCTAATCTTGATTTGCTAAAACAACAACATGTTTTTGTTGCATAACAAATCCTGCGCATGCTTTGTGAGGGATAGTAAAAGCGGCAAAGCGAATTGTTTGCCTTGGAATCAAGAAATAAAGGAATCTTATTTCGACGATAAATACAATACTTAGTATTCTTTGTAAATGTAACGTTTAATTTGGTTAATCGGTTATTTTGAGAAAAAGTTTATTTCCTATTCCCAGTCTTTTTTCCTATCCCCAGCCCTTTCCGAAGGAAAGGGAGACGGGATGGAAATCTGATAGTGGATAAAATCCTATTCCCAGCCTGTCATTGCGAGGCACGAAGCAATCAAAAGGAAAGGGTGACGAGATGGAAAAGTGTTACAGGAAAAAACCGATTTTTTCTTATTTATTTGTCATTCCGACGCAGGAGGAATCACATTGTTTTTTCATGAATTGCTTTATGTGATTCCTCCTTCGTCGGAAAGACAAACTGGATGTTAGAATGTCAAACTGGATGTTATTCATTTTTATATTATTTATTTTCATGAATTGCTTTATGTGATTCCTCCTTCGTCGGAATGACAAAGCAAGGAAATGATTAGTCTTTTAGCCCCGATTGAGGCGGTATCCTCGCAGCGAAGCGGAGAGATATAGCCGAAAGCGGGAATTGCATTTCCAAATACAAGAGGACAATTCGCTCCAAAATATCGAAAAAAATAAAGTTGTTGCAAGGAAGCTGATATTTGTTGATTTGGTTATTTGTTAGTTCACTTATTTGAAAAATCTGTGGAAATCAGTTAAATCCGTTTTATCCGTGGCAAAAAAAATTTGATCGGTGAATCGTTACATATACGGTAAAAAACCAATGCGTTAAATATTAGTTAAACAACTGAAAATCAGAATTTTAATGGAATATAATTGTACCTTTATTATGTGGTTTTGATTAGTTACTTGTTTTATGCCAACTGAAAAGAGAAGCGTATTCAATAATCAGCTAATTTGAAAAGTTAAGTTGATAATGGT